>NZ_MWIG01000045.1:0-22102 GCF_002156145.1 Streptomyces sp. NRRL B-24572
GCAGCCCGGTGGCCACCGGGTCGTTCGCCGACACCAGCGACGAGAAGAAGATCAGCTTCGGGGCAGCCACCGGCCGGTACCTCCGGCTACGAGCACTCACCGAAGCGGGCGGCCGGGGACAGTGGACGAGCGCCGCGGAGATCTCCGCGACGGGAGCCGCGGTGCCCCTGCCCGCCGATGCGACGGTGATCAACGCGGCGTCCGGCAAGTGCGTCGACCTGCCCTACAGCGCCACCACCTCCGGCACCGCGCCCACCCTCTACACCTGTCACGGCGGGACGAACCAGCGCTGGACGCTGCGGAGCAACGGCACGCTCACCGGACTCTCCGGTGTCTGTCTCGACGGCTCCACCTCGCCCGTCACCATCGCCACCTGCGACGGTTCAACTGGCCAGCAGTGGCAGCAAGGCCCGCAGCTCTCGCTGAGAGCGACCGGAAAGTGCCTGGCGCCCTCTGCGGGCGGCACGGCCAACGGCACCAAGCTGGTGCTCGCGACCTGTTCCGGCACCGCGCAGCAGCAGTGGCGCTTCTCAGGCTGACCGGAGCACGGGATCGGCCCACCGCGTGCCCGCGGTGGGTCGATCCCGCCCTGCGGGGGCTGCCGGCGGTGTGCGCTGAGCCGCATCCCCGCTCGGCTTGCGGCCGCTGGGCCATATGCCATCGTGGGAGCAGGACCAAGGAGGCGGCGCGGGTGCCTGAGGCCGGTGAGACGGAGCGCGTCCTCCTGGAGGCGCTGTTCGCGGGGGCCCCGGTCGGCTTTCTCCTCCTGGACACCCAGCTTCGTGTCGTGCGGTGCAATCAAGCCGCCGCAGACATGCGGGGGCTGCCCGAAGGCGACGTGATGAGTCGCGTTCCGCCGGAGTTCGCTTCCGGGTTCATGCGTGACGATCTACGAGACCTGGCCGCCTCGGTCCTCGAGACGGGCAGCCCCGTGCTCAACCGACTCGTTCGGGGCCACGCGTCAGCGGACTCCACGGCAGAGGCCACGTTCTCCGTGACCCTGTTCCGGCTGCACGACAGCACCGGACGGGTCCTGGGGCTCGCCGGCCTCGTCGAGGACGTGTCTCTTCGTGAGGCCGCCGTCACCCGTCTCGCCATCCTCGACAAGGCCTTCCGCAGGATCGGCGGCACACTGGACGTCACCGGCACCGCGTGGGAGCTGGCGGAGGTGGCGGTGCCGGATCTCGCCGACGGCGTCATCGTGGACGTGCTCGACGACGCGTACCGGGGAAGACGTCTGCCGACCGGCTCTCTCGATCCGAACTCCGTCCTCCGTCGCGCCGCCCACCGCTCCGTGGACGACACGGATCACACCGTCGATCTCGGTGCCCTCTTCGCGCTCCCCTCGCACACGCCGTACTCGCGGAGCCTCGCCGATCTGAGGCCACGACTCGTCGCCCACCTCGACGCGGACGAGCCCTGGTTCGCGGCGGATCCGGAGCGTACCCGCCGGGCTGTCGAGAGGGGCGTGCACTCGCTGCTGGTGACCCCCCTCAAAGCACAGGACACCGTTCTCGGCGTAGCCGTGTACTACCGCCACCGCAGGCCGGCGGCCTTCGGCCCCGACGACCTCAGGCTGGCCGAGGAACTCGCCTCCCGGACGGCCTTGCACCTGGACAAGGCCCACTCGTACCGACGCGAACGCACCATCGCGCAGACTCTCCAGCGCTACCTGCGCCCTTCGGCACGCCCCGAGACGTCCGCCGTCGAGACTGCGGTACTGCACGTCGAGGGGGACGAGGGGGCGGACTGGTTCGATGTCATTCCCCTGTCCGGCGCCCGCGTCGCGCTGACCGCCGGCACCGTCGCCGGCCGCGGCATCGAAGCCGCCGCGGCCATGGGACAGCTCCGCGCCGCGGTACAGACGCTGGCCGCACAGGACATGGCACCGGACGAACTGCTCACGGGCCTGGACGATGCGTTCGTGCGACTCGGACAGGACACAGGAGGCGCAGGCGGGACGGATGAGCCGCCGCACCCGACCACCTGTCTCTATCTCGTCTACGACCCGGTCTCCTCCGAGTGCACGGTCTCCCTCGCCGGGTACCCCGAACCGATCCTCCTGGCGCCTGATGGAAGCGGTATCGCCCCCGACCTCCCTCCGGGACCAGCGCTGGGCAGGGGTGGCGGGTACGAGAGCGTGACCCTGAAACTCGATCCGGGCAGCCTGATCGGCCTGTACAGCCGGGGACTGCTCACCCACGGGTCCGGCGTGGAAGAGGCGGGGAGCCCGGACCTCGCGTCGATCCTCGGCCGCGCCGGAGTCGATCTGGCGCAACTGTGCGACGACGTCGCGTACCGGCTCGCTTCCGACACCACTCGTGACGACGTCAGCCTGCTCCTCGCCCGCACGAGAGTCCTCGATCCCGACAACGTGGCCGTGTGGCCGCTCTCCGAGGATCCGAGGGAGGTCGCCCGGGCGCGTGCCCTCTGCGCCGCACAGCTCACCGCCTGGGGTCTGGACGGGCTGGCCGACACGACCGAACTCATCGTCAGCGAGCTGGTGACCAACGCCATCCGCTACGGCACACCCCCGATGACGCTCCGGCTGCTGTTCGACCGGGAACTGCTCTGTGAGGTGTCCGACAGCAGCAGTACCACTCCCCACATGAGACTGGCCACGGACACCGATGAAGGCGGTCGCGGTCTCTTCCTGGTCATGCATGTCAGCAGTCGATGGGGCACGCGCTTCGCGGCCCGGGGGAAGACGATCTGGTCGGCACAGGAGCTTCCCCCGTAGCCTCCAGTCTGGCTGGCCCCACGAGGCGCCCCGTAGGGTGCCGCCTGCCGGGGCGGTCGGTCGGGAGCGAGGGCCGAAGCTCAGGAACGGGCGGAAGCACCGCGTGCGATGAGCCCGGCTCCGACGCAACCGGCCCGGGAGCCCAGAGCGGCCGTGACGATCTCGGGCCGGCGATGGAAGGTCAGTCGGTCGGCCAAGGCCTCGCGGAGCGGGGCCAGGAGGAGTTCGCCGGCGTCGCCGAGTCCGCCGCCGACCACCACGGTGTCGGGGCCCAGCACGGTGGTGAGGACCGCCGTGGCCTGGGCCAGGGCGTCCACGGCGCGGGCCCAGACCTCGCGCGCGTTGGGGTCGCCGTCGAGGAGGCGGTCGGCGACGTCCGCCGCGCCGCCGACGGGGATGCCCGTGCGCCGGGTGAAGGCCTCGGCGACGGCCCTCGCGGAGGCGATCGTCTCCAGACAGCCGCGGCTGCCGCAGGCGCAGTCCCGGCCGTGCGGGTCGATCGTGAGGTGGCCGATCTCGCCCGCCCAGCCGTCACTGTGCAGGACGTGCCCGTCCGTGATGAAGGCACCCGCGATGCCGGTCCCGAGGGCCATGAAGAGCGTGTGCCGTCGCCCTGCCGCGGCGCCGAGGGAGGACTCGGCGAGGGCGGCGGCCCGCACGTCGTGTCCTACGGTGACGGGCAGGCCGAGTCCGTCCGTGAGACGGACGGAGAGAGGCTCGTCGCGGAAGCCGAGATTGGCGCTGTAGATGACGTGGCCGCGTCCGTCGTCGACGATGCCGGGGACGACGACGCCCGCGTGGGCGACGTCGAGGCCCTCCTTGCCCGCCCGCCGCAGCAGGGCGTTCGCAGTGTCGGTGATGGCGCGCAGTACTGCCTGAGGTCCCTGTCCGCGGGGCGTGGGGCAGGAGAGAGTGGCTGTCGCGCGGTCGTCGGGATCGAGGAGTGCTCCTTTGATGCCGGTTCCGCCGACATCGAGCGCGAGCACATGACTGGTCGTCATGACGCGCCCGGGAGCGTCTTGACCTGCCTGGTCAGGGGCTCCTTCTCGAGGGCGACGATGAGCCAGCGCCCGCCGGACCGCGCCAGGCTGACGGTGCGCCGCTGGGTGTAGGGGGTGTCGAGGGAGAAGTCGTTCGCCTTGAGGTAGGCGGGGTCGGCGGTGGTGAACTCGATCGTGGACTCCATCGAGACCTTCGCGGTGGACCGGTCGCGGGGAAACGTCGAGACGTACCAGGCGATCGCGGTCTGGCGGGTGGTCAGGTGGTTCTTCGTGAACAGTTCGGTGAGCTTCCCGCCGTATCCCTGGGACCGGAGCTTGGTGGCGAAGTCCTTGTTGTAGAAGTCGAGTTCGTCAGCGGCGCTGCGGGCGATGCCGCGGTGGTCGCGGTTGTCGACCACACCGGAGTGCAGGACGACGGTCTTGCGCACGGCGGTCACGAGAGGGTCGTCGTCGGCGAGCCGGGTGAGCGTCTTGCCGTCGCCGTCGATGACGTGCCACAGGCTTTGCCCGCTGTGGTCGGGGGCCGTCGGCCCGTGGGTGGCGGCGGTGGTCGGCGGCGTCGCGGTGCACCCGGCCATGAGCGCTGCCGAGGCCAGGGCGAGAAGGGCGGTTCTCCGGTTCACCGGGTGCTCCTGTGGAGAGAGGGGCGGTGCGGGCCGCCAGGGACGGTGGCGGCCCGCACCTGTCAGGGGTGGTTCGTCTTCGGGGGGAAGGGTCAGGGAGCCGGCTCGAAGGTCCACTGGCTGGACCACCAGGTGCTCGGAGCGGCGCCGTGGAGAAGCGTTCCGGTGCCGTTCTCCGTGTGCGCGTAGGTGGAGGTCGACCGGTTCTTCAGGCGCTTGTACGAGCCGACCGTCTCCTCAGTCCACTGGCTGCCGGTGTCGGACTCGTTCCTGTCTCCGTAGTGGACGGTTCCGTCGGCCGAGGTGGCGTACATGAACTCGCGGGTCCAGCGGTTGCGGTAGCGGGTGTACCCGTCGCTCGTGGTCTCGCGGGACCACTGGCCGCTCCACCAGCCCGCGCCGGTGTCGCCGTACTGGACGTTGCCGGTCTTGTTCTCGATGTGGAGGTACTTGCCGCTCTGGTGGTTCTTGATCCGCTGGAACGGCGAGGGGTCGGCGGGATAGCCGCCGTCCTTCTTGAAGACGCGGAGGTAGTCGACGTTCCAGCTCTTGGGCCAGGTGTCGTTGTGGGTGCCGGAGCCGGCGTCGGTGTAGATGCCGAGGATCAGGCCCATGGCCGTGTTGGGGGCGTCGTTGATCGTCTTGTAGAGCTCGTTGTCGTAGTAGAAGTTGAGTTGGGTGGGGGTCCAGTCCATGCCGTACACGTGGTACTCGCTGGTGGGGGTGCCGCTCGGGACGGTGTCCTCGTCGAGGGTCCAGCTGCTGAGGAAGTCCGGGTCCCCCCAGCCGTAGGCGGCGATGCGCCAGGTGTCGGGCTTGGAGAAGAACGTCTCGATGAAGTCGATCTCCGACTGATTGGCGGCGTCGGTGCCCGTGCCGTTGGTGCCGACGAGCCAGAGCGCCTGGTGGCCGCCGCCTCCGACGTCCGACAGCTTCGCTCGGGTCTCGAAGTAGCCGTACTTGGTGGAGTAGCCGTTGAAGTCGGGCTCGTGGTGGTCGTTCGGCATGGAGCTGTTGAACCGGTGCCACCAGTCCTTCTCGTACGACTGGATGCTGGAGATCTTGACCGTGCCGTCGTACTGGGCGTTCCAGGCGGGGGTGTCCTTGTCGAGCCTCTCCGTCAGGACGCCGTCGGCGACCGTGTACCGGGCCTTCGCGTTCTCGGGGGTGGACGTCCAGTGCGGCAGGTAGGACGGGAGCCACTTGCTGGTGTCGAGCGTGCTGCCGCTGAACTCCTCCTGGAAGTCCAGGGTGTAACCACTCTTCGTGGTGGGGTTGGCGGGGAAGTCGGCGGCCCGCGCGCTGGTCGCCGACAGCGCCAGCGCCACCAGGGCCGCGGTGGCGACGGTGAGCATGGCCCGACAGCTTCGGGCCGGGGTGAGGGCCGGGAGAGTTCCCGGGAATGGAGCCATGGCTGATCCGTTTCTGGAGGGGGGATGGTGCATGGCGGCCGGTTCCGGGCCGGCGCGGGGTGGGTCGGCCCGGAACCGGGGACCGGGGCGTCAGCCGGTGAGGGTCTCGACGGTTCCGCTGCGGCGCGAGCGTTCGGCGGCCCAGGCGACGAGGTGGCTCTCCAGGCTGGTCGCGGGGTCGGACAGGATGTGGGTCGGGTCTCCCGTGGCGAGGGCGTCGAGGAAGGCGTCGACGAGGCGCTCGTCGCCACCGCCGTGGCCGCTGCCGGCGTCGGGGCCGTCGAGACCGAGGACGTGGGTCTGGGCCTCGCCGGTGACGAAGTCGGTCACGGTGGCCCGTACGCCGTCGCCCTCCAGGGAGCCGCGGGTGCCGAAGATGCGGGTCTTGCGGTGGGTGAAGGGGGTGAAGCCGGTCATGGTGAACGAGGCGGTGACGCCGTCCTCGTACTCCAGGACGACCACCTGGTGGTCGACCACGTCGTTGTCGCAGGCGTAGACGCACCGGCCGTAGGGACCGTCGCGCAGGGCCTCCTCGATGCCCTCGGGGGTACGGGCGTCGGTGACGGCGCCCAGCGGCCAGCGCTCCCGGTCGGCGTCGCCGAGGCAGCCGAGGTAGAGGCGCTTGGCGGAGTAGGGGCAGCTCCGCTCGACGGGGCAGTCCAGGCAGTTGTCCGTCGCCGTGGCGGGACGGTTCTCGGCACGGAAGTGCATCAGACCGCCGAAGGAGGAGACCTTGGTGACCCGCTTGCCCACGATGTACGAGATCCAGTCGAGGTCGTGGGAGGACTTGGCGAGCAGCATGGGGCTGGCCTGGTCCTCGCGGCGCCAGTTGCCGCGCACGTAGGAGTGGGCCTGGTGCCACCAGCCGACGGGTTCGAGGTGCTCGACGCTGACGATGTCGCCGAGTCGGCCGGAGTCGACGATCTCCTTCACGCCGTTGGTGTACGGGGTGTACCGGAGGACGTGGCAGACGGCGAGCATGACCCCGGAGCGGCGTACGGCGGCGGCGATGCGGCGGGTGTCCTTCTCGCTGGTGGCCATCGGTTTCTCGAGGAGGATGTGGTAGCCGAGGTCGGCGAAGTGGACGGCGGGCTGGACGTGGTCGGAGTCCTGGGTCGCGATGATGACGGCGTCGGCCTGCGGGGGGTTCTCTACCAGTTCGCGCCAGTCTTCGTGGAGTTCGGCCTCGGGGTGCCGGGCCCGTGCCTCGGCGGCGCGGCGCGGGTCGGGTTCGGCGATGGCGACGATGACGGCGCGGCCGGTGCGGGCGGCGTAGGCGGCGTAGGTGGCACCGCGGCCGCCGGCGCCGACGACGACGAGGCGCAGGGGGCGGCCGGAGACGGGCTTCGAGGCGTCCGTGCGGGGGCGCACGAGGGCATGGCTCATGGCGGAATGTCCTCCAGAGGGAGGTGGAAGTGAGGGCGGAGGTGGTGCGCGGGAGCGGGGGCGCGAGTCGGGCGGTTCAGCCCTTGACGGCGCCGGAGAGCATCCCGGAGATGAAGTGCCGCTGGAAGAACAGGTAGACGGCGACGACGGGGCCGATCACGATCAGCGTGGCCGCGGAGAGCAGCGGGACGTCGATGTTGTGGGCTCCGACGAAGAAGCCGAGTCCTGCGGGGGCGGTGCGGCCCGAGGGGTTCTGGATGAGGATGAGCGCCAGCAGGAACTGGTTCCAGGCCCACAGGAAGTACAGCAGGCCCAGGGTAATCAGGGCGGGCTTCGAGCAGGGCAGCAGCACTCGCCAGAGGACGGTCCAGGAGTTCGCGCCGTCGACTGCGGCAGCCTCTGTCATCTCCTTGGGCAGCGCGAGGAACTGCTCGCGCATCCAGAAGGCGCCGAAGGGCATGAACAGGCCGGTCAGGGCGAGGATGAGGGCGAGCGGGGTGTCGGTGAGGCCGACGGCCCGCAGGTCGTAGTACAGGGGGACGACGGCCGCCTCGTAGGGGAGTGCCAGGCCCAGCATCAGGAAGCCGAAGAGGACCGAGCGGCCCCGGAAGGCCATGGTGGCGAAGGCGTATCCGGCGAGCGAGGCGCAGACGAGAGCGAGTGGGACGACCCCGAGGCCGATGACCGCGCTGTTGCGCAGCAGCTGCCCGAAGCCCGCGTCCGACCAGGCCCGGGTGAAGCTCTCGAACGTCGGGTGGTCCGGCCAGGCGAGCCCCGCGACCAGGGTGCCCGGCGGGTTTAGCGCGGCCAGCGCGATGCCCGCGAAGGGGACGAGGACCGCCAGGCAGAACGCGGTCATCACGGCTCGCCCGGCCAGGCCGTGGAGGCCGCTGCGCGTGGCGCTCATGACTTCTCCCGGGTGATCCGGCTGATCCCGAGGACGACCAGGGCGATCAGGGCGCTGAGGACGACGGCGAGGGCGCTGGCGGCGCCCACCTCGCCGTTGGTGAAGGCGAGCCGGTAGATCAGGACGCCGGGGACCATGGTGCTGTCTCCGGGGCCTCCGGCGGTCGTCACGTACACCACGTCGAAGCTGGCGAGTGCGGCGATGACGGTGATGGTGAGCGCGACGCCGATCTCGGCCCGGAGTCCGGGCAGGGTGACGGCGAAGAACTCGCGGACGGGTCCGGCGCCGTCGATGCGGGCGGCCTCGTAGAGGCTGGTGTCGATCTTCTGGATGCCGGCCTGGAAGACGATCAGACAGAGCCCCAGCATCACCCAGGTGCCGACGAGGCCGACGGCCACGTAGGCCCAGGTGAAGTCGCCCAGCCAGGCGCGGGTGACCGAGCCGAGTCCGAGGGCGCGCAGAGTCTGGTTGACGATGCCGTCCGTGGCGTACATCCACTTCCAGGTGATGCCGACCGCCACGAGCGGGACGATCTGGGGGAGGAAGAGGATGGTGCGGCTGACCGGGTACCGGCGGCCGCCCCTGCCGCCGATGACGGCGGCGAGGACCAGACCGATGGCGATCGGGAGCAATGAGTAGAACCCGATGAAACCGAGGGCGTGGAGGAGGGACGAGCGCAGCGCGGGATCGGTGAGGACCGTGGCGTAGTTGCTCAGGCCGGCCCAGGTGCCGGGGGTGACGCCGTCCCAGGTGAAGAACGACAGCCACATCGTGTGCAGCCAGGGGAGGGCGACGAACGCGGTGTAGAGCGTGAGCGCGGGAGCGAGGTAGAGGTAGGCGGCCTTGCGGCTCCGGGACCGGCTTCGGCGGACGCCGGAGCCGAGGGTCCGTACGGGTCTCGCACGATGGTGTCCCGCGGCGGGGCGTGGGGGGGTGCGGTGCATGGTGGCCGTGCCGGTCACTTGTGGCCCTTGGCCCAGTCGTCCTGGAGGGCGCCCAGGAAGGCCTCGGGGGTGGTCTTGCCGGCGATGAGCTGCTGACTGCCGGAGGTGAGCGTGTCGTTCATGGTGGGGGTGCTGTTGGCGAAGAAGTTCACCAGGCCGTTGTTGTCGTTGACGGCCTTCCAGCTCTTGGCGACGTCGTTCATGACGTGTCCGGCGGGGGCCTTGACCGTGTCGGCGTGTGCGACCGGCAGGAAGCCGGTGTCGAACTGGATCTTCGCGGCCTCGGCGCTGTTCATGAAGTTCAGGAACGCGGCGGCGACGTCGGGGTGCTGGGCCTTGGCGGGTATGGCGTAGGCGACCGAGGTGCCGATGCCGGTGGCCTTGCCGTCGTAGCCGGTGAAGGGGAAGAAGCCCGCCTCGTGGGGCATGGCCTTCTCGATGACCTGGGCGTCCCAGCTGCCGTTGAAGAGGAAGAGTCCCTTGCCCTTGGTGAACTCGGTGACCGAGGCAGGGAGGTCGTTGCCGTTGGCGCCGGCCGGGAAGTACGCCGCCTTCGCCCAGGAGGCGAGGGTGCGTGCTCCGTCCTGGCCTCCCGCAGAGAGGAGGGAGGAACCGGGCTTGCCGTGCACCCAGGAGCTGGTGTAGCCAAGGCCGCCGGAGGAGTCGATGACCGACTGGAGGATGAAGGAGGAGTGTCCCTGGAGGTTGCCGAGCTGCACGGGGAGCTGTCCGGCGGCCTTGGCCTTGACGAGGGCCTTCTCGAAGGCGTCGCGGTTGGTGGGGACCTTGATGCCGAGCTTCGCCGCGAGGGTCTTGTTGTAGTAGACGCCGACGACGGAGAAGCCGGCCGGAGCGGCCCACTGGTGGCCGACACCTATTTCGTGGCCGTTGTCGTCGGCCCGCCACTGGTCGAGCTGGGTGGACGGGTAGAGCTCCTTCCAGCCGTACGCCTCGACGTAGGGGTCGAGGTTGCGCAGGAGTCCGGCCTTGACCGTGGTGCCGAGTTTGTTCAGCAGGGCCAGGTCGGGGGCGCTGTCGGAGGACAGCTTCAGGTTGAGGCTCTTGTCGTAGTCCTCGGGGCCGGTGTACTGGAAGTCGACCTTCACCTGGGGGTGCGCGGCCTCGAAGGCCTTCGCGAGGGCCTTGGTCGTTCCCGCGTTCTCGGAGCTCACGACGGTCAGGGTGACCTTGCCGGCCGGGAGCTTCGTCGAGACGGCGGCGTCGGGAGCGGCCTTCGCCTGTCCGCCGGGGGTCAGGCCGGAGCAGGCCGTGAGGCCGGTGGCGGCGGCCACGACCAGGGCACACGCGACCGTCATGCGGGTACGGCGAAGGGATCTTGCGGACATCGGGGGCTCCTCAAAAGGGTGGGGCATAAAACAGCGCCACGCGTCGTCGAGAGTACGCAACGACTTACGTCGAGGTGTTGCGTAAATGAATGCTAGGGAGGCCGTCCGGGGCGGTCAAGGGCTTACGGAACACCTTTACGTAACCTCTCGTCGTAAGATGGTGACGCATGAGGCCGCAGGGGGCGGCCGGGCAACCCGGAAGAGAGGTCCCGTGAACGACACCGCGCTCACAGGCGGCGATCCGACCCTGCTCCGACGACTGAACACCGAGGCCGTACTGCGCGTCCTGCGCACGGCCGAGCCGATGACCCTGACCCAGATCGGCAAGGCCGCCGGGCTCTCCCGGCAGACCGTCGACGTCGTGATCGACGAACTCACCGAAGGTGGCTGGATCGAACAGATCGCACCCGAGCGAACCGTCGGACGGCCCGCGCGACGCTACCGATTCCGCGCCGAAGGCCGCCACGTCCTCGGCATCGACATCGGTGTCACCGGCGCCACATACCTCCTGGCCGACCTGGACGGCACCGTCCTCGCCTCCTCGCACGTGGACATCGCCACCGACGGCACGTCCGAGGACCGCCTGGAGGCCGTCCGGCTCGGCGGCGCCGCCTTACTGGCGGACCGGCCCGACGTCCGGCTCGGCGGCCTCGCGCTCGGCGTGCCCGCGATCGTCGACGCCTACGGACTCGTCCGCCTGTCGACCCCGCTCCCCGAGTGGAACGGGCTCGACCTGGTCGCTGAGGCGAGCACCTGGTTCGGCTGCGCCGCCCACGTCGAGAACGACGCAAACCTCGCCGCCCTCGCCGAACACTGGCAAGGAGCCGCGCAAGGGGCGACCGACTTCATCCAGCTCATCGCGGGCCGCCGCTCCGGCGCCGGGATGATGCTGGGCGGCCGGCTCCACCGCGGCCGCGGAGGGGCCGCCGGCGAGATCGGAGCCCTCGACGTGCTCGGCTGGGAGAGCGAGGCGATCGACGTCATCAGGAACGCGCCCGACCCGGCCGGCCTCTTCGCCGACGCCAGGGCGGGCGACGCGGAGGCGGCGGCCCGGGTGGACCGCTTCGCCCGGGTCGTGGCCCAGGGGCTCGCCGCCATGATCCTCACCGTCAATCCTGACCTCGTTGTCATCGGCGGCGGACTGTCCCAGGCGGGCGAGGCGGTCACCGACCCGATCCGGACCCACCTCGACCGGATCTGCCTGGACCCCCCGGAAGTCACGGCGTCTGTCCTGGGCACCGAGGCCGTCTCCCTCGGCGCCGTAAGACTCGCCCTGGAGCACCTCAACGTCAGCCTGTTCGGCAGCCACGGCACGGCGTCGGGAGGTGTCCTGTCCCGGGCCGTACCGGCGGGCGGGGCCGGCACGGGGGCGCTCCGACCGTTCGGCGGTGAGACAACGGCCGTCGGGTAAGGAGAGCGAGCCCGGCACGAGCGGGGCGCGCGGGTCGCGCTGGCGCAGGCGAAGTCCCGTCCGTCAGGTGTCCGGCCTCCCCGCCCGGCGGTGGACCGCACGCGGCACGTTCGGCCTGAGGTGGTCGAGCCACGGCCGGGAACGCGGTGGAGCCCGCGCCGCCGCAGTGCGTGCGGACAGCCCGGGCTCCTCCAGTGCTCAGTCGCCTTGCGTGATCTCAGTGCCCGCGGTTGCCGCCGCGCCTGCGCATGAGGAAGACGGCACCGGCTCCGAGGACCACCAGCGCGGAGCCGAGCGCCCCCACCACGACGTTGCCGCCGCCTCCCGTAGTGGCGAGCTCCTCGCCTTCGCCTGCCGTGGTGGCCACGGCGCCCGCCTCGGTCGCCGTGGCGGTCGCGGACGGCGTGCCCGCGGTGGGGGAGGAACCGAGGGCGGCGTGGTCGTCGGGCGCGTCGCTCCGCGGCGCGGAGGGCTTCGCGGAGGCGGAGGGCTGCGCCGTGCCGGCGGAGCCGGCCTCCGGGGAGGGTGTACCGCCGCCGGTCTCCACGGCGCCCGTCGTTCCGGCGTCCGCCTCGAACCGGATCCGCACGTCCGCTCCTGTCGCGGTGGTCCGCACGACGGAGACGGAAAGCCCGGTCGCCGTGTCCGTGAGAGCGGAGCCGGCCGGGACGGAACCGTCGGTGGCGCCCTCGGTCTCCTTCTCGTTCGTGATCATGACCGCGCGGCCGTAGTTGCCCCCGGGGACTCGATACACGTTCACACCCCGAGTGATCTCCTCGTCCGACGTCCCCGCCGCCGGCACCCGGTACTCGACCATGAGACGGTCTCCACCACTGCCGTAGGGGACGTCGACGGCGCGCGTACCGGATGTCGCGGCGGCGTGCAGCGGGGTCAGGTGGACGGTGGTGGTCGCGGCCGGGGAGGCTACCTCCTGAGCCGTGAGCCACTTCTGGGACAACAACTCGGGTGCGCTGAGCCCCTTCTTGGCGCCGCCCGCCCCCATGGGCGAGCGGTTGCTGTATCCGTCCTCGGAGCAGCCTGTGAAGCTGCCGACGGCGCAGTGCTCCCGGACCTGGTGGCCGAGGCCGAGGTTGTGGCCGATCTCGTGGATCACGGCCGTGGTGTCGGAGAGCGCGCCTTCGTGGAACCAGGTGACCTGACCCGGCATCGAGCCCAGGCCCCACCAGCTCTTGCAGTAGTCGGTGCGGAAGGCGATGGAAACGCGGTCGTACGGCACGTCGGCGATGGCCTTGCGGGCGAGTTCGGCGATCTTGCGGTGGTCGCACGCGGAAGTGTCGTCCATGTCGAGGGTGAAGGGGCCGAGAACCCCGTCGCCCTTCGCCGGAACGATCTTCACCCGGTTCTGTGACGTCTTCGTGTAGTAGCTGGTCAAGGAGTTGCCGGTGCCGAAGAAGTTCTGCACCGCCGCGGTACGCGCCTTGTCGGCGTCCGCGAGCTTGAGGTTCTTGAACTCGACGAGGACCACGGCCTGGCGTACGACGACCGGGTCAGCGGTGTCCGCCGCCGCCGAGCCGGCGAGCAGGGGGGAGCCGAGAAGCAACACGGAGGCCGTCACGGCGGCGATCGGTGTCGACGCCCTGGAGGCGGTGGACCTGGAGGTATGGGGGAACGCGGAGGGGAATGCCACGGGTGGGAGTTCCTTGGCTGGTAGGGAGCGCGGACAGGGGCACGCCTCCCTCGGGATGATGAGGGGATGGCGGGGCGTCCGCTGTCGGAGCGCGAATGCCTCCGGTCGTCGTCGACCGGAGGGGAGTGGTGTGTTCCGTGCGCGGGGATGCCGCCGAACGGAACGGGACGTCGCGATGAGAACCACGGAGATGACGTCATGAGCAGCGCACGGCGTCCATATCGTTGATCGAACAAGGACCAACATAAACGACCGGAGTCGAACGCGGTGGGTCATACCCAACGCCCTCCGAGAGGCACTCGTCAAGTGCCGGCATCACGTCGATCGGCGGGTTACCCGCCTCGGAACGCCCGCGGGGAAGGGGAGGCTTGACGCCTCCTCGCCGGCCTCCAGGCTCCGGCGCCGACTGCCCGCGGCGTGTATCGGGGGGCGGTCCACGCCAGGGCGTGCGTCCCGGGCCTTCACGAGATCCCTGAAGTCTCTGCAGTTCAGGAGGGATTCCCTGCCCTGCGCCCACGCCCGGGGCGGGCACGCGGACCTGGAGGGACGGAGGGAACGCGGACATCCGCCCCATGGAGACGACGTGCGGACCCGCACGCGTCCGCGCTGCCTGTGTCGGGTCACCGCGCGCTCAACGAAGTCGAGTTGTTCGCTTGACGACCGCAAGGCGCGGAATTAGCGTACGGCCACTCACGAAGGAGCGTTTCCTTCGCATCGAGTTCAAGCGGCGCCCCTGCGGCGGGAAGGCTCCCGTGGCGCCGTCCCGACCCTCCCCGGCACCCTCACGACGGAGACTCATGCGCAGACGCGGCACCACACATGCCGAGGCCCGAAGCCCTGCGTCCGGGGTTTCCCCTCACCGGGGCGCGACGCGACTGATCCGCGCCACCCTGTCGCACACCTGGACCGTCATGTCCTTACCGCGCGCCCTAGCGCTCCGGACGGCTCTCCTCGGTCCCCGCGAGGACTGTCCTCCGCACCTGCCCGGGGAAGGTCCAGGTCGTCTACGAGAACACCGGCCGGAGTCCATCCCCGTTGCGGTCGAGATCCAGGACATCCTCACGGCAGGGTCCGGTGGGCTACGAGGAGCATGCCGTGACGGCTGCGATCCACCTCCCGACGTCCGGTCCACCGCCCTCCGCTCTGCGGGGGGAGCGCACTCGTGGCAGCCACGCGTTCACGGCAGGAGAGCAGGCACCTCGCCGGGGGCGAACAGCAGGCTCGGGACGTGTCCGCGCGCCGCCTCGGCCAGGCCGATCACAACGGCGTCCTCGCCCAGAGAGGAGCCGGCGAGCCGGGGCACGTCGTAGATGAACTCCGCGAGCCGACGCTCGATCGGTTCGAGCATCGCGCTGCACGAGCGCGCGAACCCGCCCCCGATCAAGAGCAGTTGCGGATCGACCGCCAGGATCATCGCGCCGATACCCATGGCGAGGGAGCGGGCGAACGCGTCGACCGCGGCGAGCCCCCGGACATCGCCGGCCGCGGCCCGCTCGGAGATCCACCTGGCTGCCTCGGCACCCCCCCCGGGGCTCCGGCTTCGGAGAACAGCCGTGCCGGTGCCTCGGTCCAGCCGAAACCCGGATGCCGGCCGATCTCTCCGGCGGCGCTGCCGTTGCCGGTGAACGGGCGCCCGTCCACCAGAATCCCCACGCCCAGACGGCGCCCCACGTGGACGTACAGAACGCTGCCGTACCCCCGCGCCGCACCGCCCCGGTGCTCGGCGAGAACAGCGAGATGGGTGTCCCGCACGGCCAGGACAGGTGCTTCGAGGCGGCGGCCCAGTTCGTCCGCCACGGTCACCCCGGCCCAGTGGTCGATGGCCACGCTGCGCCGGACGCGACACGCGTCGTCCACGATCCCTGGTGCCCCGACCCCCACCGCCCACACCTCGGATCCGCTCCCGGTCGTCCGTCCGAAGGCCGACGCGACTGCGCCGAGGCGGTCCCGGGCGCCGATCCCGGGAGGTACGGGGTGCCGTGACGTCGTGATCGTGTCACCGCGCAGGTCGGTGACACGCACGGAGACCGCATGGGCCCCTATGTCGATGCCGGACAGCCTTCCGGCGTTCGCGCCGAAACAGGCCTGCCCGCAGCATGGCGGGCGGGGTTACCAGCAGGGATGTCTCAGGGGCTAGAAACGGTGCCGCTGCCCTGGGTGTTGAACCGTGTGCCCGGCATGCTCGCCGCCGAGAGCTGCTGAGCGGCGGTCTCAGGGACCGGGCACGCGCAGGTGGCGTGATTGGAGTTGCCGGCCGCCTCGAAGCCGCCGATGGCAAAGGCTTCGCTGTTGCCGTCGTGGACATCGGCTTGGGCAGGGGCGGCCATGGTCAGCGCGAGCGCGGGCAGTACCGCAAGCAGAATGTTCTTCTTCACGCAGAAGATAACGATCTGCACCAGTCGCCGTCACTGATCATTATGCTATCCGGACCCTACGCGGACGCGGCACGAACAAGCCCTGGAATCGGAGCCCGCGCCACTGGCACGCCGTACGCGACCTCCGTCCCGAGCCGCAGGGAGGCCGCGTGCGGGGGCAGGGCCGGGCTCACGAGTGCGGGATCAGGTCGGTCAGCGGAAACGCTGTCGCGTCTTCAGCGGGGCGCGACAGGTACAGCGTCGTATGGAAGTAGCCGTCGGTCTCCTTCCCGGACGGGTCATCGCCGGCCGCGGCCACCGCTTGGACTGCGTATCGCTGTTCGTCCGCGTCGGTGAAGCGTCGCTGCCGAAACGTGGGCGTGGTGGCTCTCTCGGTGACGAGGCCGTTCGCAGCCAGGCACGCGGCGATGGACTCGTACGAGGTGGTCCGCAGGACGAAGGCCGTGACCCACACCGGATCCTGGGCACAAGACAGGAGGGGATGGAACGTGCGAGGGGGGACTGTAAATCGTTCGGTGTAACTCCCGATCATGGAGGATGCATCGATGACCAGTGAGAACGTGACCGAGGTCGAGATCAGTGAGGCGGTCGAGCCGCAGCCGTCGAAGGCGGTGGACGACCGGCTGATCGACGAGCTGGTGTCCCGGGCTCAGGCCGAGGGCCTGCAGCTGACCGGCGAGGGCGGACTGCTCCAGCAGCTGACGAAGCGGCTGCTGGAGTCTGCCTTGGAGGGCGAGATCACCGACCACCTCGGTTATGACAAGCACGATCCGGCCGGGAAGAACGGCGGGAACTCCCGCAACGGAACCCGCGCGAAGACCGTGCTGACGGACGTCGGCCCGGTGGAGATATCCGTGCCGCGTGACCGCGACGGGTCGTTCGAGCCGAAGATTGTCAAGAAGCGGCAGAAGCGCCTGACCGGCGTGGACGAGATGGTCATCTCCCTGTCCGCGAAGGGGCTGACCACGGGCGAGGTCCAGGCCCACCTCGCGGAGGTCTATGGCGCCGACGTTTCCCGCCAGACGATCTCCACGATCACCGACAAGGTCCTCGAGGGCATGGCCGAATGGCAGAACCGCCCCCTCGATCCGGTCTATCCGGTGGTCTTCATCGACGCGATCCACGTGAAGATCCGCGACGGCGCCGTCGCCAACCGGCCGATCTACCTCGCTCTGGCCGTCACCGTCGAGGGCCGGCGCGAGATCCTCGGCCTGTGGGCCGGCGACGGCGGTGAGGGCGCCAAGCACTGGATGCACATCCTCACCGAGATCAAGAACCGCGGCGTGAACGACGTCCTCATGCTCGTCTGCGACGGCCTGAAGGGCCTGCCCGACGCGGTCGAGACCGTCTGGCCCCGCACTACCGTCCAGACCTGCGTGGTCCATCTGCTGCGGAACTCCTTCCGCTATGCCGCCCGCCAGGACTGGGACAAGATCGCCAAGCTCCTCAAGCCCGTCTACACCGCCGCGACCGAGGACGCCGCACTCGAACGGTTCGCCGAGTTCGCCGACGCCTGGGGCAGGAAGTATCCGGCGATCGTCAGGCTCTGGGAGAACGCCTGGGAGGAGTTCACCCCGTTCCTCCGGTTCGACACCGAGATCCGCCGCATCGTCTGCACCACCAACGCGATCGAGTCCGTGAACGCCAGGATCCGGCGGGCGGTCAAGGCCCGCGGTCACTTCCCGAACGAGACAGCGGCCTTGAAATGCGTCTACATGGCCATCATGTCGCTGGACCCCACTGGCAAGGGCCAGTCCCGCTGGACCCTGCGCTGGAAGACCGCGCTGAACGCGGGTCTGTCAATCGAACGGTGTAACAGGTGTGTTCGGGGTTATTGACGGGGTGCGGAGAGCCGGCCGTCGAAGGTGATGTCGAAGGCGTTCAGCGGGTGACGACTATGAAGACGTCGGCTTCCGGCTGCTCTTCTCCGCGTTCTTGGCCGCTGGCTTCGCCGTGGGGTGCGTCCGCGTCGTTATCCAGGGTGAGCGCACCGGCGGCGACCTCGGCGGCGGGTGGTGGGAACGGGCCGCAGAAGGGTTCCTCGTCGTGGCCCTGTTCCTCGAGGCGGTCGCAGCGTGTCTCGCGAGGGCTGCGCAGGGGTTCGAGCTGTGGGCCGGCCAATGCGCCGACCTCGCCGTGGAGACCCGTGCTCGCGTGTTCGCATACCCACCCGCAGCGATGGCCCGTCTCCTGGCAACGACGTGCTCCGTGACAGCATCCATGGCCGCCTTCGTCGCCGTGTTCTTCGGTTGGAGCACGTTCGGTGCCGTCATTCAGGAACGGGCCCACATCGCCCGCGGCAGCGCGGCCGTGAACGCCGCTCGGGCGCGGGCGGCAGTACAGGGGAGCGCGTAGCGTCACAGGCAGCCGTTCCTGCCTCTCGCGACTCCGCGTGTCCCCCCAACAGGGTGGACGATTGGCGGACTTCCTGGGATTCCTCCAGGATGGGGGAGGGGGCGGGGGTCTCGAGAGCATTGGTCTCGGGATGAGTCCAGGCCAGACCATGAATGCGGTCCGGCAGCGTCGTAAGGTGAAGAGGGCTGCGAGCGCGCCCACCGCACCGTCCGAGTCAATGCCGAGCCTTCCGGCACGGCGGATCGCTGCCCAGGCCTCACCCCGGAGGAACGCGAGCGTGTTTCGACCGCTTCTACCGCACCGACGACTCCCGCGTCCGCGCCACAGGCGGCTCCGGACTCGGCCTCGCCCTCGTCACGGCGCACGGCGGGCGCATCCTCCTCGACACCGCACCCGGGCAGGGTTGCACCTTCCGCACCATGATGCCCCTGGCCGACCGCGCGCTCAGGCCGTTTCCTTCGGATCGTTCGAGTGCCTCGAACAGGTGGCGCGGTTCATGGTGAGGGCGTCTTGACCGGAGGTACGTGGATGGCGAGCACGGCCACGTCGTCGTCGTTGTCGGAGGGGCGGGCCTCCATCAGGGCGTCGATGAAGCTCTCCAACGGGTGGTGGGCGAGGCGCGCGGCGAGGCTGCGCAGTCGTTCCAGTCCGTCGTCGATGGGGTGGCTGGGGGACTCGATCAGCCCGTCGGTGTAGAGCACCAGTGTCGAGCGGGGCGGCAGTGTGCAGGTGGCGTCGGCGCGGCGGATGCCCGCCTGGGCGCCGAGCAGGATGCTGTGCCCGCCGGTGAGGTAGCGGGCCTGGCCGTCGTCGGTGACCAGCAGGGGAGGAGGGTGGCCCGCGTTCGTCCAGTGCAGCTGCCACTGCCCGCCGGTCTGGGGCTGGAGCCGGCCCAGGATCATCGTCGCCATGCCGACATCGGTGATGTGGGGCAGGGACCGGTCGAAACGGTCGACGATGACGCTCGGCGGTTCCTGCTGGGACCAGGCGTAGGCGCGCAGGATGTTGCGCAGCTGGGCCATGCCGGCCGCGGCGTCCAGATCGTGTCCGGCGACATCGCCGATCACCAGGGCGAGTGCCTGGTCGGGCAGGCGGAAGACGTCGTACCAGTCTCCGCCCACTTGGGAGGCGTAGGGGGCGGAGAGGTAGCGGGCGTTCATCTCCAGGCCGGGCACGCTCGGCAGTTGTGGCAGCAGGTGGCGTTGCATGGTGTCGGCGACCTTGCGTTGACGCTGGTAGAGGCGGGCGTTGTCCAGCGCCAGACCGGCTCGGCGGGTGATGTCCTCGAGGAGGGGGATCTCGGCGGTGGTGAACGGCTCGGGCTGCCTGGACCGGCCCAGGGTGAGTGCGCCGAGTACCTCCCGCAGGCCTCGGATGGGGGCGATGACCGCGGAGTGCATGCCGGTGGCATCGAAGAGTCTGCGCTGTTCGATGGCGATGTGGGTGTCGGGCTGGCCTTGATACGTCTGGGGGGTCGCCAAGGTGGAGCCGGCGCCGCGCAGCGCCCGGGACAGCGGCAACGGAGAGGTCTCGGGTACGGAGAGCAGGGTTCCTTGCAGGTCCTGCCTGCGGATGACGTTCCCCTCGTCACCGTGGGCGACGAGGGTGCGCTGGACATGGCCGCTCTCCGTGATCAGGTCGACCACGACCCAGTCGGCCAGTATGGGGATGACCAGCCTGACCAGCCGGTCCAGCGCCTCGTTGACGTCGAGGGTGGCCGTCAGCTGCGTGGTGGTCTCGGCCAGCAGCGCCAGCCGCTCCAGCTCGGGGAGCAGCCCCGCGTGAAGGGTGGACGCCGGCAAGGAGGCACCGGCCGGGTCGTACTCGTGGAAGACCACCAGGGCCCCTGTCTCCTGGGGGGTGAAGCGCAAGGGGGTCACCAGCCAGGACGCTGTCAGCAGCGTGCCGTCCCCACGCGCGAAGAAGCCCTGTTTTTCCTGATGTGCCTGGCCGGCGATGAAGGCTTCCATGATCGAGCACTGACTGCGCGGCATGCGCATTCCGTTGGCCTGCCGGTGAAGGAGGTCGTGCGCGTCTTGTCCCAGCACTTCGTCCGAGCTGAGTCCGAGCAGTATCTCGGCCTGCGCGTTCATGGCAACGAGAGCCCAGTCGGCATCCACGGCGTAGGCCCCGGCGCCCAGCCGGTCCAGTGCCTCACCCAGCAGATGCTGCAGCATGGCCAACCGCCCATGAGGGCTCGCCGAGCCCACCGTGTCATCCATCCCCGCACCTCCACGCTCCGGAAAGGCCCGTGCGCCCGGTGCCCGGCCCCAGGCCAGAGGGCGGGGCCGGCCACGGCACCGGCAACCGCGCAAGGCACGGCGCTGCCGCTGCTCAAGGCGGCTGGGTACCAGAGGAACCGTACACGGTGGGCATCGGCGACCACGTACTGCGCCCACGCGGCTACAGACGTACGGGCTGAGGGTCGAGGCCGCATAGGGCGCCTTGTCGCCCATGACCAGATGATCCGAAGGGAATTCCCCAAGCGGGCATCTGATCTGGGTAGTTGGTATTTCGGGATGTTCTTGTGACCGCACGCGTCGGCGGTCGTTGCCTGGGGTATGAGTGCTCGACGCCCGTATCGGAGCGATGTCTCTGATGCCCGCTGGGCGTTGATCGAGCCGGTGTCCACGGCTTGACGGGCCGCCCGGTCAGGGCCCGGGACGGCAGCGCGGGTGCACGACCTGAGAGAGATCGTGAACGCGATCCTCTACGTCAACCGCACCGGGATCCCGTGGGAGTACCTGCCGCACGACTTCCCGCCGTTCAAGACCGTCTACGACTACTACGCCAAGTGGGAGGCGGACGGAACCACCGAGCAGGTCCACGATCTGCTGCGGGACAGGACCCGGCGGGCGAACGCCCGAACGGTGGAACCGTTCGCGGCCGTGGTGGACGCGCGGAGCGTGAAGACCTCGGCAACGTCGCCGAAGCCGGTCAGGGCATCGACGCCGGCAAGAAGATCAAAGGGCGCAAGCGCCACCTGATCACCGACACCCTCGGCCTGGTCCTGACCGTCCTGGTCACCGCGGCCTCGGTCCACGACTCCACCGGCGGCAAGCAGGTGCTGACCGAGCTGGCGGCGGCCCATCCGAGCGTGACCGAGGTGTGGGCCGACGGCGGCTACCAGACCAGCGTCATCGCCGTGCAGTCGGCAGGTGTGCTTCCAGGGTGTGCTCGCGTGAGAGCAGGTTTGGGCAGCTGGATGCCGGCCTTTTGCCGACTTCACTGACGTGGCGCCAGGTGCCTCGGCTGCGCGGCGCAGGGCGTGGCGGCGGACAGGTCTCGGCATTGCGGCCCACGTCGATCACGGGTCGGCAGGGCGTTGTGGTGCGCTCGTCTCTGCCGGGTTGGTCCGCTCGACGTGAGACGTTGCTCCGGTCCGGTCGAGCAAGATGAAGACGTTGTCCGGGGCGCGCTCGGGGTCCTTGCGGCCTCTCCGGGGTGGCCCTGGTGGTCGCCGGCGTCATGGTCGTCTTCCGAGCCGGAGCGCCGCTTCGAAATCGGTCTGCGCACTGCTTCGCGGGCGTCACCCGATCGGTGGCCACGCTGAAGACGCTCACTGAAGGCCGTGGGCCCCTGTGCCACTTGCCGGGCCCGTCGCGTGGGGGTGCCGGGCGCGCCAGCGCGCGTACACGGGGGCGGCGGCGCACGTGTCCGCGTAGCCGGCGGCGAGTCGGCGCAGGATGTCGGCGCCGTGGCGCGCGAGCGGGCCGTCGCGGTGCCAGGCCAGCACGTGGCGGTACCAGAGCGGGCTTCCCGCCAGTGGGCGTACCGCGGTGCCCGGGACCTCGACGAAGGTGGCCTGGCAGAGGCTGACCGCCAGACCCGCGCGGACCAGCTCGATCAGCGGGCGCCCCTCCGCTTCGTAAGGGGAGTACGGGCGAGGGGCGTAGGGGCGCGCTTCGTCGGCGGAGTAAGGGCGGCGCTCGGCCGCCGCGCACTCGGACGACC
>NZ_MWIG01000450.1:0-8338 GCF_002156145.1 Streptomyces sp. NRRL B-24572
GACGGTCCGCGGCCTCGGGTACAAGTTCGAGCCGTAAAGAGCCGTAGGGCCGAGGCCGAGGCCTAAAGAGCCGTCATCGGTTCGTACGTACGCGCGAAGGGGCGCCCCCGTCCGGGGGCGCCCCTTCGCGCGTGTCCGTTCGCCGTCAGTGGCCGGCGGTCGTCGGCTCGCCCGAGGCCGGGGTCTCGGCGGCGCCCGAGGCCTCGCCCGAGGGCGTCGCGGAGGCGGTCGGCGAGGTGGTCGCCGAGGCGGTCGGCGCCGCCTGCGGGACGGCCGGGACGGCGCTCGGGCCGTACGCCTCGAAGTAGCTCTTCGCCGGGACGACGAAGGCGTTCAGGCCGACGTCGCCGGTCCTGCTGAGCTTGAAGACGACCTTCTGCGCGTCGCCGTCACGGGCGGCCTCGGAGCCGTTCAGGACAAGGGCGGAGGCGTTGCCCTCGCCGCCGATGACGACGGAGCCGTGGGCCGGGACGACGATCGGGCCCGTGCCCCCGGCGGCCTTCAGCACCACCGCGGCGCGCAGGCCCGGCAGGCTGATCGAGTCGAGGGTCTGCGGCAGGCGGCCGTTGTTGAAGACGGTGGCCGAGACGGCGGCCGGGCCCTTGACGCCGGGCTCGGGCTGGGTGATTACCAGCGCGTTCTGGATCTTGACGTCGTCCACGGTGACGGCGGCGTTGTCCGGCCGCACTTGCAGCGTCTGCGCGTCGTTGCCCGCTCCACAGGCGGACAGCAGGGCGACGGAGAACACGGTGGCGGTGGCGGCGAGGGCGCCGCGTCGAAGGCTGCGGCTCACGGCGGCGGCATCTCCTAGGACGTACGGACAGGCGTGGGAACTAAGGGACAGCTAAAGGTGTGTCAGCGCGCTTAGGTTACCGAGCCTCACTCCGCGTCCCGCACCCGACCCGCCCCTAACCGATCAGAGCCGCCCGGGAGGCGCCCCGGAGCCGCTCTCCGGGAACACCGCCGGGGCGCCTGACGCGGGCCCTCCGGCGTCCCTTCCGCAGGCCCCCCTCGGCTCTCCCGTACGCCCTTCCGGTACTCGTCGCCCGGCCGCCCATCTGGCCGGATCACGACCCATTGACCTGTTGTTCACATAACCGCCTTGATCAATTCGGAGGCGTCCCCGCATTCCCCGCGGCCACCCCCGCGGAAAATCCCGCACCGATGTCGCTTGATGTCCACTGATCAATTTCGGGAATCACCCCCGGATGCATCCGTACGGGTGGGCGATCCTCGAACGGAGCAGGTGAAGAAGGCCACTCCGAACCGGACAAACCGGGGCATCGCCCCTCCCTGGAGGGGCTCCGGGTATGTGTAACGTGCGCGTTTCTCTCCGTCCACGCAGCCGCTCCGACCTGCGAATACCGCCTTCCGGAAGCCCTCCGCAGCACGTTCGTGTCACCGTTGTCAAGCCCCGAGATATGCCCTGACCTGCGAAAACGCCATTCAGAAGAAGCCGAATCCGTGTTACCCTGGATAGCCACGGAAGGGGTACCTGTCACATGACGTTCAAGGTTGGCGACACCGTGGTCTATCCCCATCACGGGGCCGCGCTGATCGAGGCCATCGAAACTCGCCAGATCAAAGGCGTGGACAAGACCTACTTGGTGCTCAAGGTCGCGCAGGGCGACCTGACGGTTCGTGTGCCGGCGGACAATGCGGAGTTCGTCGGTGTTCGCGACGTGGTCGGTCAGGACGGGCTGGACCGGGTCTTCGAGGTGCTGCGCGCGCCGTACGCCGAAGAGCCGACGAACTGGTCCCGTCGCTACAAGGCAAATCTCGAGAAGCTCGCCTCCGGCGATGTCATCAAGGTCGCCGAAGTGGTGCGCGACCTGTGGCGTCGTGAGCGCGAGCGCGGACTTTCCGCAGGTGAGAAGCGCATGCTCGCCAAGGCTCGGCAGATCCTGGTGAGTGAGCTGGCCCTCGCGGAGAACACGAACGAGGACAAGGCCGAGGCTCTCCTCGACGAGGTCCTCGCGTCCTGAGCCGCGTTTCCAAGTGAAGCAGTGAAGCAATGCCGTGGTGCCCGCTGGCGTGCTGTGATCCACACAGCGCCGTCGCCGGGCGCTGCGGCATGTTCGCGTAGGCGGCATGTTCGCGCAGGCGCGTCGCGTCGGCCTGTTCGCGTACCTTTGCGGAGCCGTACGCCCGACCGCACCGCTGAAGTAACCCGCACCCCCTGAACTTTCTCCACCCGAACCCCTGTGCCCACGCGGCCACGCCTCGACCGTCGTCACGGAAAGGGCCCGGTCAAGGCGGTGCGTCCGGCACGGTGAGGCCATACCCATGTCGGCCGCGGAAACAAACCTGCCGGAGTGCAACCGATGTCAGACGAAGTGCGTCCTAGCCGTACCGCCGTGGTGATCCCGGCCGCAGGGCGGGGCGTACGCCTCGGCCCGGGCGCCCCCAAGGCGCTCCGCGCGCTGAACGGCACCCCCATGCTGATCCACGCCGTCCGCGCGATGGCCGCCTCCCGCGCGGTCTCGCTCGTGGTCGTGGTCGCGCCCAGCGACGGGGCCGCCGAGGTCAAGAACCTCCTCGACGCCCACGCCCTGCCCGAGCGGACCGACTACCTCGTCGTCCCCGGCGGCGAGACCCGCCAGGAGTCCGTCCACCTCGGCCTCAAGGCGCTCCCCGAGGGCATCACCACCGTCCTCGTCCACGACGCGGCCCGCCCCCTGGTCCCCGTCGACACCGTGGACGCCGTCATCGAGGCCGTACGGGACGGGGCCGTCGCCGTCGTCCCCGCGCTGCCCGTCGCCGACACCGTCAAGGAGGTCGAGCCGGCCGAGAAGCCCGGCGACCCCGAGCAGGTCGTCGCCACCCCGGTCCGCGCCCGCCTCCGCGCCGTCCAGACCCCGCAGGGCTTCGACCACGACACCCTGGTCAACGCCCACGCCACGATCGCCCTCACCGGCGAGGGCGCCACCGACGACGCCGGCATGGTCGAGCGGCTCGGCGCGCCCGTCGTCGTCGTGCCCGGCCACGAAGAGGCCTTCAAGGTGACCCGTCCCCTCGACCTCGTCCTCGCCGAGGCCGTACTCGCCCGCAGGAGGGCCAACGATGGCTTCTGATCTCCCCGTGATCCCCCGGACCGGCATCGGCACGGACGTCCACGCCTTCGAGAAGGGCCGCGAGCTGTGGTGCGCCGGTCTGCTCTGGGAGGGGGAGGAGTACGGCCTCGCCGGGCACTCCGACGGTGACGTCGCCGCCCACGCCGCCTGCGACGCGCTCTTCTCCGCCGCCGGGATCGGCGACCTCGGCGCCCACTTCGGCACCTCGCGCCCCGAGTGGTCCGGCGCCTCCGGCGTCACCCTGCTCGCCGAGGCCGCCCGGATCGTCCGCGCCGAGGGGTACGAGATCGGCAACATCGCCGTGCAGGTCGTCGGGGTCCGCCCCAAGGTCGGCAAGCGGCGCGACGAGGCGCAGAAGGCGCTGAGCGAGGCGGCGGGCGCCCCCGTCTCCGTCTCCGGCACCACCACGGACGGGCTCGGCCTCACCGGCCGCGCCGAGGGCCTCGCCGCCCTGGCGACCGCCCTCGTCTACCCCGTATCGCCCCGGTAGCAGCCCCGTATCGCCCCGGCAGCGGTGAAAAACGTGCCCCGCCGCCGGGAATCGGTCGCAGGGCACTACCACACGCCCACTACCCTGGAGTGGTGACTATTCGCCTGTACGACACCAGCGCCCGGCAGATCCGTGACTTCACCCCGCTCACTCCGGGCTGCGTCTCGATCTACCTCTGTGGTGCCACCGTGCAGGCGGCCCCGCACATCGGCCACATCCGGTCGGGGCTGAACTTCGACATCATGCGCCGCTGGTTCGCGTACCGCGGCTACGACGTCACGTTCATCCGCAACGTCACCGACATCGACGACAAGATCATCAGGAAGGGCGTCGAGCAGGGGCGCCCCTGGTGGTCCATCGGCTACGAGAACGAGCGCGCGTTCAACGACGGTTACGAGGCCCTCGGTTGCCTCCCGCCGACCTACGAGCCCCGCGCCACCGGTCACGTCCCCGAGATGATCGAGATGATGCGGGGGCTGATCGAGCGCGGCCACGCCTACGAGGCGGACGGCAGCGTCTACTTCGACGTGCGCTCCTTCCCGGGCTACCTGGAGCTGTCGAACCAGGACATCGACGACCTCCGCCAGCCCTCCGAGGAGGGCATCACGGGCAAGCGCGACCCGCGCGACTTCGCCATGTGGAAGGCGACCAAGCCGGGCGAGCCCGACTGGGAGACCCCGTGGGGCCGCGGCCGTCCCGGCTGGCACCTGGAGTGCTCGGCCATGGCCCACAAGTACCTGGGCTCCGCCTTCGACATCCACGGCGGTGGCCTCGACCTGATCTTCCCGCACCACGAGAACGAGATCGCCCAGGCCAAGGCCTTCGGCGACGAGTTCGCCCAGTACTGGGTGCACAACGCCTGGGTCACCATGAGCGGCGAGAAGATGTCGAAGTCGCTCGGCAACAGCGTGCTGGTGTCCGAGATGGTGAAGAACTGGCGGCCCATCGTCCTGCGCTACTACCTGGGCACCCCGCACTACCGCTCGATGATCGAGTACAGCGAGGAGTCCCTGCGCGAGGCCGAGTCGGCGTTCGCCCGCATCGAGGGCTTCGTCCAGCGCGCCACCGAGAAGGCCGGGCGCGATGTCGCCCCCGCCGCCGAGGTGCCGCCGGCCTTCGCCGAGGCCATGGACGACGACCTGGGCGTGCCGCACGCGCTGGCGATCATCCACACCACCGTCCGCCAGGGCAACAGCGCCCTCGCCGCGGACGACAAGGACGAGGCCATCGCCCGCCTCGCCGAGGTCCGCGCCATGCTCGGTGTCCTCGGCCTCGACCCGCTCGACCCGCACTGGGCCGAGGAAACCGGTGGCGGCGAGGAGCTCCACGGCGTCGTCGACACCCTCGTGCGCCTCGTGCTCCAGCAGCGCGAATCGGCGCGCGAGCGCAAGGACTGGGCGACCGCGGACGCGATCCGCGACCAGCTCACGCAGTCCGGCCTCGCCATCGAGGACAGCCCCGACGGCCCCCGCTGGACGCTGGGGAACCGTTAGAAGACGTGCCGCTCGGGACACCGGGCGGCACACTTCAATTACAGACTTTGTACGTCAGTACGTCAGCAGAGGAAACAGGTAGCAGTCATGGCCGGGAACAGCCAGCGCAGGGGACGTCGTACGTCCAACAAGAAGGGCGCGACGGTCGGCAGCGGTGGCCAGCGGCGCAAGGGCCTCGAAGGCAAGGGCCCGACGCCCAAGGCCGAGGACCGCAAGGGCCACAAGGCGTACCGCGTCTCCAACGCCATGGCCCGGAACGCGGCCAAGCGCAAGCCCGTCGCCCGCCGCGGCGGCAAGGGCCTGTCCGAGATGGTCGTCGGCCGCAACCCGGTCTTCGAGGCCCTGCGCGACGGCGTGCCCGCCACGACCCTGTACGTGCAGCAGTTCATCGACAACGACGAGCGCGTGCGCGAGGCCCTGAACCTCGCCACCGGCCGCGGCAACATCAACATCATGGAGGCGCCGCGCCCCGAGCTCGACCGGATGACGAACGGCCTCAACCACCAGGGCCTCGTCCTCCAGGTCCCGCCGTACGAGTACGCGCACCCCGAGGACCTCGTCGAGGCGGCGCACGACGACCACGACCAGCCGCTGATCGTCGCCCTCGACGGCGTCACCGACCCGCGCAACCTCGGCGCCGTCGTCCGCTCCGTCTCCGCCTTCGGCGGCCACGGCGTCGTCGTCCCCGAGCGGCGCGCCGCCGGCATGACCGCCGGCGCCTGGAAGACCTCGGCCGGCACCGCCGCCCGTACCCCGGTCGCCCGCGCCACCAACCTGACCCGCTGCCTGGAGCAGTACCAGAAGGCCGGTCTCACGGTCGTCGGCCTCGCGGCCGACGGCGACCGCGAGGTCCACGAGCTGGAGGAGCTGGGCGGCCCGGTCGTCATCGTCGTCGGCTCCGAGGGCAAGGGCCTCTCCCGCCTCGTCGGCGAGACCTGCGACTTCCTCGTCCGCATCCCGATGCCGGGCGGCGCCGAGTCCCTCAACGCCGGTGTCGCCGCAGGCGTCGTCCTCTACGAGGCGGCCCGCCGCCGCATGGGCTGACGCCCGTCCGACGTACGACCCGCGCCCGCCTCAGGCCGTCAGGCCCGCCAGGCGGGCGCGGGTCATCACGGCGATGGTGAACCCGTCCGTGATCCGCCCGTCGGCGATCATGGCCTCGGCCTCGGCGGACGACACCGTCAGGGAGCGGCGGATGGCCTCGCCCGTTTCGAGGCGCCCCACGGCGTCGATCCGGGCCGCGAACAGCAGCACCCGGTCGCCGGTGATCCCCGAATCGGGATGCACGGAACCGAGCGGGACCAGCTCCCGGACCTTCGCGCCGATCTCCTCCACCAGCTCCTTCGCCGCGTTCGCCTCGCCCGTGAGGCCCGCCGTGCCGAAGCCGCGCGGGACCTCCCACTGCCAGGACCGGGTGGCGTGCCGGTAGTGCTCGATCAGCACCACCCGGTCGCCCAGGAGCGGCAGGACCACACACCCCGGCTCGGCGGTCGCGCTCACCGCGCGGATGTACGCGCCGGTGTAGCCGTTGGGGAAGCGCACGGCGTCCCGTACGAGCAACACGTACGGGTCCTCGTACACCACCCCGCCGGCAGCCTCCACCGCCGCCGGGTCCGTGAGGATCTCGATCCCGCCGGGCTCGTTGCGGAACAGTTCGGGCCGCTCCTCGCGCAGCCGTGCGTAGCGGTCCGTGGGCTCCTCGCTCATGGACTCTGCCTCTCCCGGCCCTCCGGCCGTTCTCCTCAGTCGGGCTGACGCTGCTGGTCGGCCTGGCGGAGGCTGCCGATCGGCTGGTCCGTCCGGACGACCCGTCCGCCGTACGCCCCCAGAATCGCCTCCCAGTCCCGCTTCAGGTTGCCCAGTCGCAGCGTCGGCAATGTCAGCGAGTGACCGAGTCCTCCGCGCCGGCCCTTCGCGCCCCGGTCGAAGAACTCGAGCCGGATCGTCAGCGCGCCGGCGACCGCGGTCAGCCCCTGCACCAGCCCCGTCATGAGCGACACCTCCTCGCCGCTCGTGATCTGCAGGGCGACCCCGCCGGCCTCGACGACCAGGGCCGTGACGATGTCCCGGGCGTAGCCGTCTCCGGAACCGCTGCTCGTCGCCCGCGCGGCCTTCAGCATCCGGGCGTGCCGCCGCGCCACCTCGGAGGTGCCCGCCGCGAACTCCTCGGGGGACGGGAGCCGCCCGTTGTCGAAGGCGCCGCCCCGGACGAAGGAATCGAGGGAGTCGACGTACGCCCGCCACTCCTCCTCCCGCCGGAGCCGGTTGATGTCGGCGAGGGAGAGCCCGGCGTACGAGTTCGGGCCGTCGACCGTCCGGTGCAGGACGTCCGCGAACAGATCCCGCAGCAGCCTGCCGATCGCCTCCGGGTCGTCGTCGCGGGGCCGCAGGTCCGGGCGCAGCTCCTGGAGCGTCGAGCGGGGCGGGGAGTCCGGCGGGGTCAGCGGGATCAGGCCGCCGGCCCGGGGCACGCCCAGGCTGTAGAGCAGGTCCACCAGCTGCTTGGTGGGGACGATGTCGTCGCCGTCCCGCAGCAGGTTCTGGTACGGATCGGTCCCGGGCCGGGTGAGGAACCGCTCGTAGACCGCGTTGCGGGTGATGTCCCGGTCGTTGTCCTGCTCGCCGGCCCAGAAGTACATGTCCTTCAGGATGCCCTCGCGCATCGACCGGGCCAGTTCCTCCGGGATGCCGAGGTCCTGGGCGAGCTCCTTCGCCTTCAGCCGGCGCAGGAGGGAGAGCTGCGAGGAGAAGAAGTTGCCGACCTGCTCGGCCTTGCCGCGGTTCGACTCGTCGTTCCAGTCGAAGCGGACGAGGGCCGGGTCGGCCTCCTCCGTCACCAGCCTGCGCCAGGCGTGGCCGACGGCCCGGTCGTGGGCCCAGGTGAAGTCGGAGGCGGCGTCCCTCTCCGTGTACAGGTACGGGACGAGCACCCGGTCGTTCAGGAGCCGGACGAACGCGTCCCGCTCCACGGGGTCGGCGGACGGCAGGTAATTCGAGTACAGCGCCTCGTTGTTGAGGAAGAAGGCGCGGTTGACCACCAGGGTGCCGCTGTTCACGAGCGAGCGGCGCAGCTCGGCGGAGGCCGCTTCGACCGCTTCCACGGGAGGCCGGGCGGGCGCGGAGGCGTGCTGGCGGGCGCTCGCGAGATGGGCGGGCAGCCACTGGTTGTCGAGGGCCTGCGCCATCACCGGGTAGTCGTGGAGGTCGCCGAAGACGAGTCGACGGGGGTCCCGTTCGGGACGGTCCGGGGTCCCGGCGCCGGCGGGCGCGGGGCCCTCGGG
>NZ_MWIG01000451.1:0-4745 GCF_002156145.1 Streptomyces sp. NRRL B-24572
CGTCTTTCCGCGCTGCTCGCAGGAGCAGCGCGGAAAGACGTGGGGGATGTCGCATGAGCGAGTCCTCGCAGCGAGGGCACACCCGTGACGGTGTGCCGGCCGGACGGAATCGCTCCCACTGGGTCGGGGCAGACCGTAGCGCCAACTGATGCCAAGCAAAAGAGGAGTTGGGTAAATTCCCCGGCTTTTGGGTTCGACTTCCGCACACACCTTGACGGCATTGGACCCCAACTGCACAGTGGGAGCGCTCCCACTGGTTCAGAGTCCGACTGTCGCACCTTCGCTCTTCGCATCACCGACCCCACCGAGCCGCGAGGAGAACCACCCCCATGGCACGTCTCCGACAGAGAACGCGACCGCGCCGGCAGCTGACCGTGCTGGCGGCGGCGCTCTCCCTCCCCCTCGGCCTCACGGCCGTCGGCGCCACCACGGCGGTCGGCGCCACCGCGGCCCAGGCCGCCGCCGTCCAGTGCAGCGTCGACTACAAGACCAACGACTGGGGTTCGGGCTTCACGGCCGAACTCACCCTCACCAACCGGGCCGCCGAGCCCCTGAACGGCTGGACGCTGACGTACTCCTACGCCGGAGACCAGAAGCTCTCCAACGGCTGGAACGGCGTCTGGTCGCAGTCCGGGAAGAACGTCACGGTGACCAACGCGTCCTGGAACGGCACCCTCGCCGCGGGTGCCGCCACCACCACCGGCGCCCAGTTCACCTACAGCGGGACCAACGCCGCCCCCACCGGCTTCGCCGTCAACGGCACCACGTGCGCCGGCGCCCACCAGCCCCCGGTCGCGGTCCTGACCAGCCCGGCCGCCGGGGCCGTCTACACCGAGGGCGACGCCGTGCCGCTCGCCGCCACCGCCGCCGCGGCCGACGACGCCACCGTGAACAAGGTGGAGTTCTACAGCGACACCGCCCTCCTCGGCACCGACACCACCGCGCCCTTCACCTACAGCGCGGCCGGTCTCGCCACCGGCGCCCACTCCCTCTACGCCAAGGCCTACGACACCCTCGGCGCCTCCGCCGAGTCGGCGCCCGTCGGCATCACCGTCGCCGCGGGACCCGCGCTCGTCGCCTCCCCGACCCAGCTCGGCGTACGCCAGGGCTCCACCGGCACCTTCGACCTGAAGCTCTCCACCGCCCCCACCGCGAACGTCACGGTGAGCGTCTCCCGTACCTCCGGCAACACCAACCTCACCGCGACGCCGGCGAGCCTCACCTTCACCCCGGCGAACTGGAGCACCGCCCAGAAGGTGACCGTGGCCGCCGCGGCCACCGGCACCGGCTCGGCCGTCTTCACCGCGACCGCCCCCGGCCACGCCAAGGCCGAGGTCACCGTCGCCCAGCTGGCCGCGGACTCCACGTACGACGCCCGCTTCCTCGACCTCCACGGGAAGATCACCAACCCGGCCAACGGCTACTTCTCGCCCGAGGGCATCCCGTACCACTCCGTCGAGACCCTGATCGTCGAGGCCCCCGACCAGGGGCACGAGACGACCTCGGAGGCGTACAGCTACCTCATCTGGCTCCAGGCCATGTACGGCAAGATCACCGGCGACTGGACCAAGTTCAACGGCGCCTGGGACACCATGGAGAAGTTCATGATCCCCACCCACGCCGACCAGCCCACCACCTCCTCGTACAACGCCTCCAAGCCGGCGACGTACGCCCCGGAGTGGGACCTCCCCTCCCAGTACCCGGCGAAGCTCGACTCCGGCGTGACCTCCGGGGCCGACCCGATCGCCGCCGAGCTGAAGAGCGCCTACGGCACCGACGACATCTACGGCATGCACTGGATCCAGGACGTCGACAACGTCTACGGCTACGGCAACGGACCCGGGAAGTGCTCCGCCGGACCGACGGCGACCGGCCCCTCGTACATCAACACCTTCCAGCGCGGCCCGCAGGAGTCCGTCTGGGAGACCGTCACCCACCCCACCTGCGACAACTTCTCCTTCGGCGGGAAGAACGGCTACCTGGACCTCTTCACCGGGGACTCCTCGTACGCCAAGCAGTGGAAGTTCACCGACGCCCCCGACGCCGACGCCCGCGCCGTCCAGGCCGCCTACTGGGCCGACCTCTGGGCCAAGGAGCAGGGCAAGGGCTCCCAGGTCGCCACGACCGTCGGCAAGGCCGCCAAGATGGGCGACTACCTGCGGTACGCCATGTTCGACAAGTACTTCAAGAAGGTGGGGAACTGTGTCGGGCCGACCGCCTGCCCGGCCGGCACCGGCAAGGACAGCGCCCACTACCTGCTGTCCTGGTACTACGCCTGGGGCGGCGCCACCGACACCTCGGCCGGCTGGTCCTGGCGCATCGGCTCCAGCCACAACCACAGCGGCTACCAGAACCCCCTCGCCGCCTACGCGCTGAGCTCGTACGCCCCGCTCAAGCCCAAGTCGGCGACGGGCGCGGCGGACTGGGCGACCAGCCTCGGCCGGCAGCTGGAGTTCTACCGCTGGCTCCAGTCCGACGAGGGAGCCATCGCGGGCGGCGCCACCAACAGCTGGCAGGGGCGCTACGCCACCCCGCCGGCCGGCACCCCCACCTTCCACGGCATGTACTACGACGAGAAGCCCGTCTACCACGACCCGCCGTCCAACCAGTGGTTCGGCTTCCAGGCCTGGTCCATGGAGCGGGTCGCCGAGTACTACCAGCAGACCGGTGACGCCAGGGCGAAGACCGTCCTCGACAAGTGGGTCTCCTGGGCCCTGTCCAAGACCACGATCAACCCGGACGGCACCTACCGCGTCCCCTCCACCCTCCAGTGGTCCGGCGCGCCCGACACCTGGAACGCGACGAGCCCCGGAGCCAACGCCGGACTGCACGTCACCGTCGCCGACTACACCGACGACGTCGGCGTGGCCGCCGCCTACGCCAAGACGCTCACCTACTACGCGGCCAAGTCCGGCCACGCCGAGGCCAAGCGCGTCGCCAAGGCCCTCCTCGACGGCATGTGGGACCACCACCGGGACGCCCTCGGCATCGCCGTCCCGGAGACCCGCGCCGACTACAACCGCTTCGACGACCCCGTGTACGTGCCGAGCGGCTGGACCGGCACCATGCCGAACGGCGACGCGGTGAACTCCTCGTCGACGTTCGCCTCGATCCGCTCCTTCTACAAGAACGACCCGGCCTGGCCGAAGGTCGAGGCCTACCTGGCGGGCGGCGCGGCCCCCGTCTTCACCTACCACCGGTTCTGGGCCCAGGCGGACATCGCCATGGCCATGGGCTCGTACGCGGAACTCCTCGAATAACAGTCCGCCCCGCGAGAGCGGGCTCCGCGTACGACGAGGCCGGGCGGCCCCCGACAAGGGGACCGCCCGGCCTTCGGGCGTTCACGTGAGCCGTCAGCCCGGGGTGCCGACCTCCTCCACGCCCAGGTACATCACCGAGGGGCTGGCCGGGTTGAAGGCGATGGCGGAGACGCCGTCGAAGGCGTTGTGGGTCTTGGTGAGCGCGCCCGTGGCCGTGTCGAGGCGGAACAGGTCGGTGCCGTAGCCCATGAAGTACGTGCCGTACTCGAAGTGGAGCACGTTCGCGTCGGACGGGCTCGGGGCGAGCAGGGTGCTGTTGGTCAGCTTGTGCTCCGCCGTGTCGTCGAGGATCTTCGTGAAGGTGCGGCCGCCGTCCGCCGAACGGTAGAGGTGGCGGCCCTCGTTGCCGGAGCCCGGGACGGCCTCGGCGAGGTCGACGCCGATGCCGTAGACGACCGAGGGGTTCGCGGGGGAGACGGCCGTCGCGAACAGGTTCGCGGAGGCGCCGGAGGTCAGCCCGGTGGAGGCGGTCCAGGTCGCGCCGCCGTCCGTGGTCACCGCGCCGCCGCGGACCATGGCGCCGGCGACGGCGTGGTTCGGGTCGGCCGGGTCGAAGGTCACCGAGTAGACGCCGGTGCCCTCGGGGAACGCCGGGGTGCCGGTGGCGCTCCAGGTGGCGCCCGCGTTCCGCGAGTCGTACAGGCGGCCGTCGCCGCCCGCGAGGCGGACGTGGTTCGGGTCGGCCGGGTCGGTGCCCACGCCCACGACGGACGCGACGGGGGAGGTGAGTAGGGTGACGGTGGTGCCGTCGACGCGGGCGAGGTAGCCGCCGTTCGGCTCCCACGCGAAGGCGCGGGTCCCGCTGCCCGCGGTGAGGCGCGTGGTCTCGCTGCCCAGCGTGGCGGCGTGGGTCCAGCTACAGCCGGCGTCGGTGGAGCGCTGGAGCTCGTTGTTGCGCGTGGCGAGGAGCGTGCCGGGGGCGCCGAGCGCCACGAGGCCGTGGGTGTAACTGATGGGCTTGAGCGTGCCGGTGGTGCCGGCGAGGCTCGCCCCGCCGTCCGTGGTGAAGGTGATCGCACCGTCGCCGACGACGCGGTTGCAGGTCGGGGCGGTCCAGCCGGAGCCCGTGGCCGCGATGGCGGCGGACGGCTGGGCGAGGGCGAGGGCGGCGGCGGCCGTGATGACGGCGATGCCGGTTCGCTTCATGGTTGCCTCCCTTGTGGGGTGGGGCGCACAGGCGCTTGTTGATCTTGTTTCTATCCGGAGGAGGTGATCTTGGTCAGCATGATCATTTGCCAAACTTGTTGACCGGAAAGCTTCTTGACGAAGGATCTTCGTGAAATGCCGGTGGATGGAGCAAGAACTCCGCGCGACGCGCATGCGTCGAAACTTCACCGAGGCCTTGTCCTGGCCTCGCCGGAGCGCACTTGCGGTTGACGCGGCGTCAACCCCTACGGTCTTCGAACGGGGCCGGAACACCGGCCC
>NZ_MWIG01000452.1:0-6306 GCF_002156145.1 Streptomyces sp. NRRL B-24572
TGCCTCACCCCCCTCGACCACCCCGCCCTCAAGGCGGTGGCCGGGGCCATGAGCAGGGCCTTCGACGGCGCCAAGGTCCGCTACACCCGCGAGGGCGGCTCCGGACCGGCCGCCGACCTCCAGGACGTCCTGGAAGCACCCGTCCTGTTCCTCGGCATCTCCGTCCCGTCCGACGGCTGGCACGCCCCCAACGAGAAGATCGAACTCGATCTCCTCATGAAGGGCGTCGAGACGACCGCGCACCTGTGGGGCGACCTGCCCGCCGCACTCCAGACCGCGCGCTGAACCCACACACCGATCCGGGGGAGTTGGAAGCACCTGTGAGCACCTTGAAGAACGCGTCGAGCAGCCCGACGCACGCGCCGGCGGACCGTCCGATCTCGCTCACCGCCCCGAGCGGCATCGACCGCGCCGCCCACCACCGCCTCGACGAGGCGTGGCTGGCGGCGGCCTGGAGCCACCCCACGACCCGGGTCTTCGTGGTCTCGGGCGGGCAGGTGCTGATCGACGACGGCCCCGACGGGACGACCGAACTGGTCATGACCCCGGCGTTCGAGGCCCCGGTCACCCAGACCCACCGCTACTTCCTGGGCACGGACGCCGACGGCGTCTCGTACTTCGCGCTCCAGAAGGACTCCCTGCCCGGCCGCATGGACCAGTCGGCACGCCCGGCCGGTCTGCGGGAAGCGGGCCTGCTCCTCTCCGACCGGGACGCGGGCCTCATGGTCCATGCCGTCGCCCTGGAGAACTGGCAGCGCCTCCACCGCTTCTGCTCGCGCTGCGGCGAGCGGACGGTCGTCGCGGCCGCCGGTCACGTCCGCCGCTGCCAGGCCTGCGGCGCCGAGCACTACCCGCGCACCGACCCCGCGGTGATCATGCTGGTCACCGACGACCAGGACCGGGCGCTGCTCGGCCGCCAGGTGCACTGGCCGGAGGGTCGCTTCTCGACCCTCGCCGGCTTCGTGGAGCCGGGCGAGTCCATCGAGGCGTCGGTGGCCCGCGAGGTCTTCGAGGAGGCTGGTGTCACGGTCGGCGAGGTCGAGTACATCGCCAGCCAGCCCTGGCCGTTCCCGTCCAGCCTGATGCTGGGCTTCTTCGCCCGGGCCACGTCCTCCGAGATCAACGTGGACGGCGAGGAGATCCACGAGGCCCGCTGGTTCTCCCGCGAGGACCTGGCCGCCGCCTTCGAGTCCGGCGAGGTCCTCCCCCCGTACGGCATCTCGATCGCCTCCCGCCTGATCGAACGCTGGTACGGCAAGCCCCTCCCGAAGCCGGGCGACGTGGTCTGACGAAGTGGGCCGACATGGAGAAGCCCCCGCCGCGGCGGGGGCTTCTCCATGCCATCGGGTCAGGCGGCGAGGGCCTGCTTGACCTGGGCCAGGCTCGGGTTGGTCATGACGACCTCGTCGCCGCCGGCGGTCGGGACGACGCGGACGGTCGGGACGGTCTGGTTGCCGCCGTTGGCCTTCTCGACGAACGCGGCCGAGTCCGGGTCCTGCTCGATGTTGATCTCCGTGTACGCGATGCCCTCGCGGTCCAGCTGGCTCTTCAGCCGGCGGCAGTAGCCGCACCACGTCGTGCTGTACATCGTCACAGTGCCCTGCATGGCCTGGCGCTCCTCTGGTCGGTATCGGCGTCCGTGTCGGTGCCGAGAGGAAGAACGTACGCCCCGGCCCGGCCATTCCCGGAATTCGTATGACCGGCGGCACGTGCCTGTGGACAGTCCTCCGCACCGACCCCGCCCGACCTGGCAGCATGGCGGGGTGACAGCAGCAACGCACTCCACTCTCTTCCCGCAGGTCCCGGAGACGGCCGACGCGGTGCTCGACGGGCTCGACCCCGAGCAGCGCGAGGTCGCCCTTGCCCTGAACGGACCGGTGTGCGTCCTCGCCGGAGCCGGTACGGGCAAGACGCGGGCCATCACCCACCGCATCGCGTACGGGGTGCGGGCGGGCATCCTGCAGCCCTCCAGTGTGCTGGCCGTCACGTTCACCAACCGCGCCGCCGGCGAGATGCGCGGCCGGCTGCGGCAGCTCGGCGCGGGCGGTGTCCAGGCCCGTACGTTCCACTCCGCGGCCCTCCGCCAGCTCCAGTTCTTCTGGCCGAAAGCAGTCGGTGGCGATCTGCCCCGGCTCCTGGAGCGGAAGATCCAGCTGGTCGCCGACGCCGCGGCCCGCTGTCGCATCCGGCTCGACCGGAACGAGCTCAGGGACGTGACCAGCGAGATCGAGTGGGCCAAGGTCACCCAGACCGTCCCCGCCGACTACCCGGCCGCCGTCGCCAAGTCCGTCAGGGAGGCCCCCCGCGATCCGGCGGAGATCGGCCAGATCTATGCCATGTACGAGCAGCTGAAGCGCGACCGCTCGGTGATCGACTTCGAGGACGTGCTGCTGCTCACCGTCGGCATCCTCCAGGACCGGTACGACATCGCCGACCAGATCCGCCGCCAGTACCAGCACTTCGTGGTGGACGAGTACCAGGACGTCTCGCCGCTCCAGCAGCGGCTGCTCGACCTGTGGCTCGGCGACCGCGACAACCTCTGCGTGGTCGGCGACGCCAGCCAGACCATCTACTCCTTCACCGGCGCCACCCCCGACCACCTGCTGAACTTCCGCACCCGTCACCCGGCCGCCACGGTCGTCAAGCTGGTCCGCGACTACCGCTCCACCCCGCAGGTCGTCCACCTCGCGAACGGACTGCTCAGCCAGGCCAGCGGCCGGGCCGCCGAGCACCGCCTGGAGCTGATCTCCCAGCGCGACCCGGGCCCCGAGCCGGCCTACACGGAGTACGCCGACGAGCCCGCCGAGGCCGAGGGCACCGCCCGCCGCATCCGCGACCTCATCGCCGCCGGCGTCCCGGCCGGCGAGATCGCCGTCCTCTACCGGATCAACGCCCAGTCCGAGGTCTACGAGCAGGCCCTCGCCGACGCCGGAGTGCCCTACCAGCTCCGCGGCGCCGAGCGCTTCTTCGAGCGGGAGGAGGTGCGCAAGGCGGGCATCGCCCTGCGCGGCGCCGCCCGCGCCGGGGGCAACGACTCCCTCCTCGACGACGCCGAGGACCTGCCCGCCCAGGTCCGCGCCGTGCTCTCCAGCAACGGCTGGACCCCGCAGCCGCCCGCCGGCTCCGGCTCCGTCCGCGACCGCTGGGAGTCCCTCGCCGCCCTCGTCCGGCTCGCCGAGGACTTCGCCCGAGCCAAGCCCGGCGCCACCCTCTCCGACCTGGTCGCCGAGCTCGACGAGCGGGCCGCCGCCCAGCACGCCCCGACCGTCCAGGGCGTCACCCTCGCCTCGCTGCACGCGGCCAAGGGCCTCGAATGGGACGCCGTCTTCCTGGTCGGCCTCACCGAGGGCATGATGCCCATCACGTACGCCAAGACCGACGAGCAGGTCGAGGAGGAGCGGCGCCTGCTGTACGTGGGCGTCACCCGGGCCCGCGTCCACCTCACGCTCTCCTGGGCGCTCTCCCGCTCCCCGGGCGGTCGCGCCAACCGGCGCCCCAGCCGCTTCCTCAAGGGGCTGCGGCCCGGCTCCGGCTCCCTCGGCACCGTCGGCTCCGGCGGCGGCTCCGGCTTCGTCGAGCGGGGGAGCGGCCCCGTCCGGCGCAAGCCGCGCGGCCCCGTCCTGTGCCGGGTCTGCGGCGCCACCCTCACCGAGGCGGGCGCGATGAAGCTGATGCGCTGCGAGGACTGCCCCTCCGACATGGACGAGGGCCTGTACGAGCGGCTCAGGGACTGGCGATCGGAACAGGCCAGGGAGCTCGGCCAGCCGGCCTATTGCGTGTTCACCGACAAGACGCTCATGGCGATCGCCGAGCGCGTCCCCACCACCGGCGGGGAGCTCTCCTCGATCGCCGGCGTCGGCGTCCGCAAGCTCGACCGCTTCGGAGCCGATGTCCTGGCCATCTGCGCAGGTGAGGAGGGTGGGACGGGAGAGGACGAGGTCTGAGGAAAACTCGTCGGAAAAATAGTTTGCGCCCGCCCCGTCAAGCCCCATAGGTTCTTAACCACGGAAACAGCGCTTCTTCGAAGCACTGTCTTCGTGCTGTACTTGTCCAATTACACATGAGGGTCCGGCTCGCACCCGAGCCCTCCGAGACGCCGAGAGGAGGCGATTCCAGTGATCAGCACCATCATTCAGACCAGCTCCGCCAGCACCGTCCGCTTCGTCGGCATGGCCAAAATGACCGATCGCTCGGTCGTCTCCGCCTGCTCGCTCGGCCTCTCCGCCTCGGCTCTCATCGGCACCGGTCTGCCCGTCGCCGGCCTGCCCGTCACCGGTCTTTCCGGTCTCGGTGCGGCCGCCGTGGCTCCGCGCAATGAGCGACCGACCAAGGCACTGGAAGCAGGAGTAGCAGGCAAGGCCACGGCCTATGGCTTTGCGGCGACCGGTGCCGGAACCCAGCAGCAGACGACGACGCACCACCACACGATGTGGGCCTTCCGTGGGCTTGAACCCTGGAGTGATCCAGTCTGATCCATGATCAGACCGGCGCCTTCAGGGCCGCGGAACCCCACCCGGGATCCGCGGCCCTTCTGTTTGTCCCCGAACGGGGACGACGGCACGAAGGAGCCTCGGGAAGCAACAACCCGGTACCAGCCGAAACCCCGGCCAACAGGCCGGAACGACCAGACGAGGAATGACCACCGTGCAACTCGAAGCGCACGCCCCGTCCGTACCGCCTTCCGAATCGATCTCCCTGCCCGGCCTCACGGAGGACCCCGCTTTGACCCCCCTCACCGCGCTCACCGCGCTCGACGACGCCATCGAGAACCTCGGCGTACCCGTACCCTGTCGCGCCTACGACCCCGAGGTCTTCTTCGCGGAGTCCCCGGCCGACGTCGAGTACGCGAAGTCCCTCTGCCAGACCTGCCCGCTCGTGGCGGCCTGCCTGGCGGGCGCCAAGGAGCGCCGCGAGCCCTGGGGCGTCTGGGGTGGCGAGCTCTTCGTCCAGGGCGTGGTCGTCGCCCGCAAGCGGCCCCGCGGCCGTCCGCGCAAGAACCCGGTCGCGGCATGAGCGCCGCCGGAACCATCGACCGCCCCCTCACGCACGATCCCCAGAAGCAGGCCCCGATGACCTCTTCCACCAGCGAGCCCGTCGGCTCCGCGACCCCAGTCTTCTCCCCCGCCGCCGCGCACACCGCGCGTCAGAACAGGACCCGTGAAATGCAACTCGCCCCAGAAGCCCTGGCCCGTGCCCATATGCATGAGCGACAGCGTGAGGCCGAGGCGGAACGCCAGGCCGTGCGCCTGGTCGCCGCCCGGCGCATGCAGCGCCGCGCCGAGCGCGTCTCGCTGCGCGCCCGCCGCGCGCTCGCCATGGCCGTCATGCACTGAGCATCGCCGTGATGCCCTCCGCGGGGGCCGGTCCGAACGGACCGGCCCCCGCGGCGCGTTGCCCCCTCACGCCCCCACGCCGGGTTATCGTCGTCAGGGTGAACGAAGCCCGCGTCCCCCAGGAGCCCGTCACCTGCGCCCGCTGCGGCAGGACCGCGGACACCCTCCCGCTGACCTGGACCTGCTCCGTCGAGAACGGCCGCCGGGAGTACTTCTGCGAAGAGTGCGCCCGAGAGAACATCCGCTCCATCGAAGGCCGCCTCGATTCCTCCTGGTGGTGAGCCGCACCGCCTGTGATGGACTGCCGCGATGGCAGCCCTCACGGATCGCGTCCTGCGCGCACTCGAACGGTTCAACGCCGCCCACCCCTGGGACCACAACGCCCACTACCACCGGTGGATCCTGCGGCAGCTGCCGCGCCGCCTCGACCGCGCCCTGGACGTCGGCTGCGGCAGCGGCGACCTCGCCCGGCTCCTCGCCACCCGCGCCACGGCCGTCCGGGCCGTCGACGCAGACCCGGCGATCGTCGCCCGCGCCCGCGAGCTGACCGCCCCGGGCACCAGGGTGACCTTCGCCGTCGAGGACGCCCTCGCCGACACCGGGGACGACGGCTCCCACACCGCCGTCACCTGCCTCGCGACCCTCCACCATCTGCCGCTCGCCCCGGCCCTCGCGCGGTTCCGGGACCGGCTGGCCCCCGGCGGAACCCTGGTCGTCCTCGGCCTGGCCCGCCCCGACACCGTCGGCGACCACCTCCTCGGCCTGCTCTCGATCCCCCTCAACGCCGCCACCGGTTGGCTGCGGAACCGGGGCCGCCCGGCGCCCCGGCCCGTGGCGATGACCGCGGCGACCTGCGACGCCGAGGAGACCCTGGCCGAGATCGCCCTCGTCGCAGGGCGGATCCTCCCCGGTGCCCGGATCCGCCGTCGGCTCTTCTGGCGCTACACCCTCGTCTGGCGCAAGCCCGACCCCG
>NZ_MWIG01000453.1:0-3981 GCF_002156145.1 Streptomyces sp. NRRL B-24572
AGCCAGTCGGCGACCCGCTGCGCCACTCCCCCGGACATGACCCCGGCGAGCGCGCAGGCCAGCATGGCGACCGCGGGCCCGCCGAGTCCGCGCAGCGCGGTGCGGGGGTCCCGGCGGGGCCGCTGGAGGAGCAGGGCGACGACGCCGAGGGCCACGACGAGGCCGCCCTGGACGAGGGTGAGGGCGCCGAAGACGGCGTTGCCGGGGAGGGTGCCGGAGGAGGTCCAGCCGGGGCGGGACCAGCCGGCGTGCACGGCGGTGAGCACGAGGACGACGAGGGAGGCGGCGGGCAGCCAGGAGACGAGGGCCCGTTCGACCCGCAGGTCGAGTCGGCTCTCGCTGCGGCCCCGCCGGCAGACGACCCGGACCACGACGACCGCGAGGACGACGACGGCCGCCTGGAGGACCCGGCCGAGGACCGGGCGCGGGCCGGGCGAGCCTGCGTCGTGGCGGACGGTGGCCGTGACGAGGGCGGCGGCGACGGTGAGGAACCCGGCGGCGGTGTGGGCTGCGCGGAGACGGGCGACGAGCCGGCGGCCGTACCAGAAGCCGGGGCGGCCGAGCGCGGGACGGAGCTCGACGGGGCCGGCGGGCTCGGCGGCGTCCGCCGCCTCCGTGTCGGCCCCGGGCTCCGCGACGGGGGCGTCGTATCCGGTGGGCGGGCGCTGCGCCTCGTACGCGCTCCAGGTCCGGTTGGAGAGGTACCAGAGCAGGCCGACGAGCGCGGTCGGCACGAGCGCGGCGAGGGCGAGCCGGCGGCCCGGCAGGGACCACCAGCCGCCGCGCCCGGCGGAGAGGAAACCGAGCCAGGAGTACGCGTCGGTGCAGGCGGTGGTGGCCGCGCACTGCCAGGCCGTCAGGTCGAGCGCCACCTCGCAGGCGGCGGCCGTGAGCAGGACGGTGAGGGTGAGGGCGACGAGCCGGACGACGACCCCGTAGAGCCGCACCAGCGTCGGCCGGTCCTCGGCGGGCGGCCGCATCCAGTGCGCCAGGTTGGCCACCATGAAGGGCAGGAGCAGCAGCCACAGGGCGCGGGCGCCGTCGCCGGAGGTCAGATTGGACCAGCAGTACGCCTCCGGGACGGGACGGGCCGCGTACCGCTCGGGGTGGTCCTCGGCGTCGAGGTCCTCGGCGCGCCGGTACACGGCGGCGGTCCGGTCGCCGGTGACCCGTACGGTCCTGGGGTCGTCGAGCATGGACTCGGGGGTGGCTCCGCCGACTCCGTGGACGAGGAGTTCGAGCGCCGCGCCCCCGCTCTCCGGGGCGGGTGTGGCAGGGGACACTGAGGCGACTTCCTCTCAGGGTGGGAAGATGCGACGTCGGCAACAGGATCGCGGAAGGCCGTGCGACCGCGCACGGTCTCTCACCGAATCCGACACTCATCCCCTTGTCTCCTGCGGAAGGACCGGCCCCGGCGGTGACTGACAACCAGAACCTCCTCGCGGAGCAGCGGCGTGCCCTGATCCTCGACGAGGTACGGCGGCGTGGCGGCGTACGGGTCAACGAACTGACCCGGCGTCTGAACGTCTCGGACATGACGATCCGCCGCGACCTGGACGCGCTGGCCCGGCAGGGCATGGTCGCGAAGGTGCACGGCGGGGCCGTTCCGGTCGTCGAGGCCAGCACCCACGAGCCGGGCTTCGAGGCCAAGTCGGTCCTCGAACCGAGCGCCAAGGACGAGATCGCCCGGACGGCGGCCGCCCTGGTCGCACCGGGCACGGCCATCGCCCTCTCGGGCGGGACGACGACCTACGCGCTCGCCCGGCACCTCCTGGACGTGCCGGACCTGACGGTGGTCACCAACTCGGTGCGGGTCGCCGACGTGTTCCACGAGGCGCAGCAGACGGGCGGCGGGGGCGGCGAGGCGCGGCGCGGCGCGGCGACGGTCGTCCTGACCGGCGGGGTCCGCACGCCGTCCGACGCGCTGGTCGGGCCGGTCGCGGACCGGGCCATCCGCTCGCTCCACTTCGACCTGCTCTTCCTCGGCGTGCACGGCGTGTCGGTGGAGGCCGGGCTCTCCACGCCGAACCTGGCGGAGGCCGAGACCAACCGGTGTCTGATGCGCTCGGCGCGGCGGGTCGTCGTGGTCGCCGACCACACCAAGTGGGGGACGGTGGGGCTGAGTTCCTTCGCCACCCTCGACGAGGTCGACACCTGGGTGACGGACCGGGGCCTGCCGGAGGGCGTCCGCGCGGAGGTGACGGAGCACCTGCCGGGTCTGGTGGTGCCCGGCGAGGAAGAGGCGTGACCCCCTTCCGGGTCGAGCGGACGGTGCCGCTGGCCCCGGAGGAGGTGTGGCGCCGCCTCACGGACTGGCCGGCGCACGGCCGCCAGGTGCCGCTGACCCGGACGATCGTCCTGACGCCGGGGCCGAACGGGGCGGGCACGCGGTTCACCGCCCGGACGGGCGTCGGCCGTCTTTCCTTCGACGACCCGATGGAGGTCGTGCGCTGGGAACCCCCGGCGCCCGGCCGGCCCGGCGTCTGCCGCCTGGAGAAGTACGGCCGGGTCGTACGGGGCTGGGCGCGCGTCGAGGTGACGGAGATCCCGGACGGCGGCAGCCGGGTGGTGTGGACGGAGGAGCTGTCGGTACGGGGGCTGCCTCGGGCCTTCGATCCGGTGCTGGCACGGGCGGGCCGGCTCGTGTTCGGGCGGGCGGTGGACGGGCTCCTGCGCGGGAGCGGTAGCTCGAAAGAGTAGGCCTCGGCGGACGGGATGTTGACGCCGAGTCCCACGTTCGAGTGGGAAACCTCCTCATTTGCCGGAAATCACCTGGTCGACTGCTTTTCTCTCGATCAGTTCTGGCGTCCAACCGAAGAATGAGGAACATCGATGAAGCGTCTCGCTGTCTGCGTCGCGTTGACCGTCTCGGCCGCCGCTCTCGCCGCCGGACCGGCCGCCACGGCGGAGCCGTCCCCCGGGAAGCGGGGAACGCCCGCCCGGCACCACGCGCCCGCGAAGGCGGCGAACGAGTCGGCCAGGCTGGCCCGTTCCATCCTGAACACGAAGGGCATCACCTACGCCACCGCGCACGTGGGCGGCACCGACAAGGCCTCCCTCCCGAAGCAGAACCTGGTCGACGTCTCCAACGGACGCCTGGCCAGGACCAGCCCCTGGGGCCACAAGAAGGGCGCGCGGGTCGCGCTCGACACGAAGATGCTCAACGGCGCCCTGAAGCTCGGCACCCAGTACCGCTACAAGTTCCAGATCTCCGAGCTCGTCGGCGGAGAGCACAGCCGCACCTCCAAGCACTACGCGGGCCGCGCGATCGACGTGACCTGGATCAACGGTCGCCACGTGGGCAAGAAGGCCGATCACAAGGGGTTCATGAAGGCCTGCCGCAAGCTCGGCGCCTCCCTGGTCCTCGGCCCGGGCGACGACAAGAACCACAAGACCCACGTCCACTGCCAGTGGTGACCGCCGCCGGGTGAGCCGGTACGCACGCGCCACAGAGGGGCCCCGTCCGACGGGGCCCCTCTGTGCTGCTGACGGCGCGTCAGCTAGGGTGCTCACTCCACTCGCGTCCCCCGGGAGGACCCATGGCACGCCGACTCGAGCCGGTGGAACTCGACTTCACCACCTCAGCGCCCGTCCGCCTGGCCTTCACCGTGGACCTCGCCGCCCCGCCGGCGGCCGTCTACCGGTCGGTGGCCGTGGAGGTGGGAAGCCTGCCCTCCTGGTTCACCGCCGTGACCTCCGCCGTGCCGACGGGCGACGGCGCGGGCCGGACGATCCGGCTGCGCGGCGGGATCGCGTTCGAGGAGACGATCCTCGCCTCCGAGCCCGACCTCCGCTACGCGTACCGGGTGGACACGACGAACGCCCCCGGTGTGACGGCCATGGCGGAGGAGTGGCTCCTCTCCCCCACCGGGACGGGGACCCGGCTGCGCTGGACCATGGCCGTCGACGGCGCCGCCCCGTTCCGGCTCGCGCTGCGCCTCGCGGCGCCGGGCGTGGGGCTCTCCTTCCGGGACGCGGCGC
>NZ_MWIG01000454.1:0-6726 GCF_002156145.1 Streptomyces sp. NRRL B-24572
AGGTGGCCCTGCTCTCGTCGAGCAGGCGCGTCTCGAGCGCGGCCGACGAGAGCAGGGCCACCTTCTGGGTGGCGTCGGTCGGCTTGCCGATACGGGCGGAGGGGGCGGTGTCGGGCTTGGTGCCGGTGGAGCAGGCGGGCACGGCGAGGAGGGCGGCGGTGATGCCGAGGGCGGTGGTGGCGACGCGAACGCGCATGACGGTACTGACCCCTTGGTGCTTGGAGACGGGTGGTCAGTGCGGGCCCGCGGGCCCGGTGGGGTTGTAGGGGTGGGGGTCAGTGGCCGAGGTGGCGCAGGCAGTCCTCGAACGTGGCGTGCGTCGCGTCCGCCGGCCCAGCGCTCCGGTTGTACCAGGCGGTGTCGAGGCGGGTCTCCTGCTGCTGGTGGCCGGCCCGGCAGCGCAGCCAGATCTCGTCGCGGGTGGAGAGGACGAGCCAGTCCCGGTACGCGCCGCACTCGGTGCAGGCGACCATCTCGCCGTCGAGGACGAGCGGTTGCCCCCAGGGCATCATGCGGCCGTCGAGCTGGTCGTGGCTGGGCACCCGCAGTTCCGGCGGAAGGAAGTCGTCCACCACGGCGACGGGCTCACCGTGCTCGGGCTCGGCCGACGGCTTCCCGATGCCCGGAGGGACCTGGTCCTGCAGCCGTGCCGACATCTCGAAGAATCGGCGCTGCGCCTCGCTCGGCTCCGCCGCCCGGCGGCGTATCCGGTGAAACATTCTGACGTCCTCCTCTGCCTCGTCTTACTCGCGTCATGATCGTGCCGCACACCTCCGGGAGCTTCAATTCACAAAGTCCACAGTGACCTTCGAGGAGGCCAAGACGGTGGTGGTGTCCCTTTTCCTGGTGGTACGGCGATCCCGTACGCGTCGCCGGCGGGCCTACTGGGTCCTTCCGGTGGCGTCCTCCCCGCTGCGGCGTCGGCCAGGTGCAGAGGGGCGGGCTGCCGTCCCGCGCGCCCTGGACGGGCTGCCTGTTGTGCCGTACGTGGGGAGCTCCGAGGCGTCGGCGGGCAGGTCGGCCATCCTTCGCATCCGCCACACCAGCACGTCGCTGACCGACTCCGCGGTATCGAGTTCGCGGCGCTCGACCGCGCCGGACAGGAGGGCGGCGGGGTCATGGCCGGCGGCTTCGGCGTCCGCGATGGTGGCCGCCAGGGCGTACCAGCCGGGCTCGGCGAGGATCTGCTCGGCCAGAGCGGGCAGCGCCTCGCGCAGCACCGCCGTCTGGCGCTGGAGGAGGGGCCGGTTCAGGCGCCGGCCGCGCTGGTAGAGCACGCCGAGGGGGCTGGCGGCGGCCTCCTGGTAGGCGGAGCGCAGGTACTCGGCGGCCCGCGCGGCGGCGGCGGCCTGCTGCGCGTGGCCCTTCTTCGCGTGCCAGTGCGCGGCGGCGGTGATCAGGAAGAACAGCATGTCGATCGCCATCGCGGTGCTCGCGCCGTCCTCACCGCGGCCGAGGGCCGGGCCGCCGTGGACGAGGTCGCGGGCGGCCTGGCGCAGGGCGCGGTCGTGTCCGCGTACGGCGCGGACGTGGGAGCGAGAGGCCCGTTCGAAGACCGTTGCTGCGTTGCGAAGTTCGCGGCGGGTGTGGGCGGCGGACGTCTTCGCGAGGGCGTCGAGGATCTCACCGGCCGCCGCGATGTGCGCGGCGGCGACCGCGTCGTCGCCGTGCTCGATGACGAGCATGGCCTGCCAGGCTGCCGATGCTGTCCTGCGGCGGGCAGCGGCTGGAGTGCTCGGTCCCGTACGGACGGCATCCTCCTGCCGGGGAGCCAGGCCGTTCTGGGTGTCGGCGGACCAGCGCTCCCGGATACGGGGCAGCGAGAGGTCGGGGGCAAGGCGCGCGCCGGGGTAGAACACCGGCTCGCCGTCCCGGTTCCGGTCGTCGGGCAGGGCGACCTTGTATCCGAGGAGGTCCCCGGAGGGTGCGGTGCGCTTGCGGATCAGGAGGCCGGCGCCGGCGAGCCGGTCGAAGAACTCCTCCTCGCTCCTCACGCCGGCCACCGCACGGCGTACGGTCTCGCGCAGTTCTTCGCGGGCGGTGCGCTCGCGGCCCTGGCGCTCGGCCTTGTGGCGCTCGGCGCTGGTGGGCCGCTGAGCGGCCGTGCCGTCGCCGGGCGCGACCTCGTGGAGCCCGAGTTCCTTCTCGATGAGCCGGGCTTCGGCCTGGGCTCGGGCGCCAGAGCGGAAGTCGTCGGGGCGTAGGCCGTCCTCGCGGACGAGCGTGGCGACGATGTGGATGTGGTCGTCCGCGTGCCGTACGGCGGCCCAGCGGCAGCCGGGCTGCCCGTTGCCGGGGTCGATGCCGGTGGCGGCGACGATCCGGCGGGCGATGCCGGCCCATTCCTCGTCCGACAGCGTCCGGTCGCCGGGGGCGGTGCGGACGGAGGTGTGCCACACGTGCTTGGCCGGACGGGCGTGCTTGGGAAGGGCCATCACCGGCTGGTCCAGGAGCTGCTGGAGGTCCTTGAGGGTGGCGTTCGGGTCGCGGCCGGGGTCGGGGGACATGTCGTCGAAGGAGGCGACGAGGTGCGGGTCGGTGTGTTCCTCGTGCCTGCCGGGGCCGTAGAGGTAGGCGAGCAGGCCGATGGTCCGGTCGCCGGGGTCGTTGACGCTCGGGATCATGATGCCTGCTGCTGTTCGAGGACGGCGGTCGCGGCGGCGTGCACCGCGTTGGCGGCCCGCCGTACGGCCGCGAGGCTCGCCTCCAGCTGAGGGATGGTGGCATCGGCACCGGCGTTGAGGGCCTTCGTCATCTGGTTGAGGTTGCTGCCGGCCCAGCCGAGCTTGCGCCGGCTGTCGAACAGCGCGGTCAAGACATCGCGTTCGGTGGCGATCTCGGCGTTCGTTCGGTCGAGATCCCGGGCCGCGGCGAGCGCGGCACGGGCGAGGAAGCCGCCGACGGTCAGGTTGCACTGGGCGGCGGCGGAAACGATCAGAGCGCACTCGGCATCGTTGAAGCGGGTCGTACGCAGGTGGCGGCGCTTCCTCTCGGGCGGCTGACGCGGACGCTGACGGGCAGGACGCTCACGAGGTCGATTCGGCTTGCGTTCCTCCTCCGGCTTCGATCCGCCCTCGGTCGAAGCCCACCGGACCTGCGCCCCCCGGTGCAGGTCCTCTCCCGCCCCTTCAAGGGCGGGCTCGGCGGAAGTAGTACTTCCGCCCCAACTTGCTCGCCCCAAGACCGAGTTGTGGTTGCGAGCAGGTTCCGGGGTGGTGCCGTACTGGGTGGGGTACGTCATCGGGATTCGGGCCTCGTGGAACGGATGCGGTGCTGGATGACGGCGGTCAGTTCGAGGACGTCGGCCGGTCCCGCAAGGACGCGGACAGGGCCGTCGGGGCGGCCCTGGACGAGCCACTGGCCGGTGGGCGCGAGAACAGCGGCGTGTACGAGCCGCCGGCGGACCAGGACGTCCGCCCAGGCGCCGGCCTCGGCGACCGTGGGCTCGGATGACCGAGGAGAAGGCGGAATCACGGCGTACCTCCTTAAGCGGGGCGGTGGCCCGGCGCGAAGCCGGGCCACCCTGGCAGATAGGGGCGTTGAACTGGGGTTTTGCAGGCTCAACCGCACTCGGGGCAGCGCCCGACATGGCCGCTGAGGGCCCGGGCCATCCGCTGCTTCGCCGACGCGGCCTGCTTCGCGCTGGACTTCGCCGCCGGACTGCCCTCGTACCGCTTGGAGTGGGCGAGCATGAAGCCGATCTCCCGCTCGTACTGCGTACGGATGGTGGTGAAGTAGTGGCAGGTCCTCATCGGGCGTTGCTCCTTGTCGTCGTGGTGTCGATGCCCCGCAGCTCCTGGAGGACGAGGCTCAGCCGGTCGTTCCGGCCACCCTTCAGTCCCTCGCGGCGGAGGATCTCCCGAAGCTGGACTCGGGTGATGGCCGGGTTGCCGTCCCGTTCGAGCAGGGCGGGGACGTGAGGGAGGACCTGCTGGACGAGCTGGTCCACCGACTGCTCCGACTCGCGCGCCGGGCGCTGCGCCTGCGGGGTGCGGGGGCGACTGCCGCGCTGTCCCTTGCCCTTGGCCCTGGTCTTCGAGCTCGTCTTCCGCCGGAGGGGGACCTTGTGTCCCCGGTCCCCGGTGGGCTCGGTCCCCGTGTCGGTGTCGGTCGGTCCCCGGTCCCCGGTGGGCTCGGTCCCCGTGTCGGTGTCGGTCGGTCCCCGGTCCCCGGTGAGCTCGGTCCCCGACTCGGCGCCCCTCGGTCCCCGATGCGAATCACCCGCCTGAGCAGGCACTTCGACAGCAGGACCGTCGGTCCCCGCGCCGCCGGCGGTCCCCTCGTCTGGGTCCGATTCGACGGGGACGGTCCCCGGGCCGGCGCTCACGTCTGGGGTCTTGGTCCCCGTGTCATCGCCCTCGGTCCCCGCGACTGCTGGTGCGCTGACGTCCCAGTTCTCGGTCCCCGGTCCCCCCGGTCCCCGGTCCCTGTCCTCCGACTCGCCGGGACCGTGGGGACCGGCCACGGGGACCGGTGCTTCGGAGGTCTGCTGGGCGGGGACCGTGGCAGCCGCGGTGGTGGTAAGCACCGGGGACCAGGGAGAGGGGAGCGGGACCGTGGCGAGGGCGAGCGCGTGCCGGCGGGCAGCGAGCTGGTCGAGGAGCTGCGTGCGCTGGAGAGGGTCCGTGCCGACCGAGGCCCTGGCGACCGCCTTCGACAGCCGTCGGGCGAGCCGCCGGCCTCGCCAGCCCTCCCGGCGCTCGGGGGCGCGCTCGGCGAGGCGGGCAGCCAGGTCGACCGCGCGGGCGGTGGCCCGGTCCCGGGTGATCTGCGCGGCGTCGCGGTCGCGGGCGGCGATGCCGAGGCGGGACAGCAGCCGTTCGCGCACCTCCCGCCCCAGGACGGCGAGCAGCCCGTGGGAGGCGGCGCCAGGGGTGTGGAGACGCAGCTCGATTCCCATGGCGAGGTGCCACAGCATGGCCGCCATGACCGGGCCGACGAAGGCCCGGACGGTGCCGCCGACGGGACCGCTCTCGGCGTAGGCGGGGATCACCTGCACTCCGGTGATCACCCAGACCAGGGTGCCGGGCAGGCCCGGGGCGCCCTGCGTGGCCAGGTTCTGCCGCGCCATCAGCGCGGTCGCGAAGAGCGCCAGTTCGGCGGCGGCGAACATCCCGGCGCGCTCGGCGGTGCCGGCCATGTCGAGGTAGTCGGCCGCGAAGCGCCAGCTCGTGTCGGCGCTGTAGGCGGTGCAGCCGAGGGCGGCGAGGGCGGCGACCTTGACCGCCGGACCGCCGACGCGCTTCTGCGGGCGGGCTCCTCGGCGCCGGATCGTCCAGGCGACCAGCACCAGGGCGAAGGCGGCGGGGACGCCGGCGACGAGGAGGAGAGGGAGGTCCGGAGCGGCACCCAGGGACAGGACGGGGTGGGTCATGCGGCCTTTCCGAAAGAGGCGGGCGTCGAGGGCGACGCTGCCTGGCGCGACACCGGCTGTCGGGTGGCGGGCTTGGTGGTCACGGGGCGGCCCGCTGCTGGAGTGGTCTTCTGCCGCTTCTTCTTGGGCCGAGGAACACCCTGGCGGCGGTCGCGGTCGAGCACCTTGTTGGCCGCCTGCCGGAGCAGGTCACGGGCGTGCTTGTGGCTGATCTGCAGGCCGACGGCGAGCCGGTCGGGCCGCCAGCCCCGGAGATAGGCGTGGTCGACGACGGCCTGGCGCTCGGCCTCGGTCAGGTGGACGTCGCGGCCCTGGAAGAACGCGATCACGCGCCGGTAGTCGAGGCGCTGGGGCAGCCCGTCGTGCCACGGGCGGCGCTCGGCTTCGGTGAGCCCGCCCCAGATGCCCTCCTTGAGGACGTTCTCCAGCGCGTAGTTGAGGCAGTCGCTGCGCACCGGGCACCAGCCGCACAGCTCCTTCGCCTCGGCGATGGCTTCGTGGTCCCGGGGGAGGGGGAAGAAGACGGCGTCGGCGTCCTCGACGTCCATGCCGTGACAGGCTCCGCGGGTGTGCCAGCTGGTGTCTGCGATGCCGCGCAGGCCGGTGGCCGGAGCGTCGTGGGTGGTGATGTGGCGCAAGGGGGTTCTCCGATGTGCTGCCGCGCCGTCGGGCCAGGGCGGTGCTCGGCGGGCGCGGCGTCGGGTGCCGGCTGCGGCGCGGGAGCGTGCGCCGCAGCCGAGGAGGGACGGTGGTGGTCGGCGGTGCGGGGTGCACCAGCCATGGACGCCGGTCAGACCATGGCCGGCTGCTGGACCTGCTGGGTCTGCTGTACGGCGGCGAGGTCGAGGCGGCCGGGGTGCGGGGTGGCACGCGGGGCTGTTCCGCGTACCCCGTCGTCGGGACCGATCCGGCGCCGGCGGCAGGGCTCACCGGGCTGCGCCAGGCACCAGCCGCAGCGCACGCCGAGAGGGTCGGGCTGGCCCTGTGCGACGGCGGCCTCGCGTGCGGCTCGGGCGGGCCGGTAGGGCGCGAGGGCGGCTCGGGCGGCGGGCGGCATGCAGGAGCCGATCTCCCGCAGCCGGGCCTCCAGCCTCGGGTCGATCCCGCTACGCCCGCTGGTGATCGCCCGAGCCTGCGCGGGCTGCGCGAGGCCGGAGGCGACGGCGCGGCGGGCGCCGGCCAGTTCAGCGGTCCAGGCGGCCTGGTCGTCCGGGTCGACGGACGGCGTGGGATCGGAGTGCCTCGCCAGGCGGTCGCGCCGGTAGCTCTCCCAGGGACGGGCCACGTCCGCGGGCAGGATCTGGTATGGCGAGGTACGGATGTGCTGGCGGGCGGCGACGCGGGCATCCCAG
>NZ_MWIG01000455.1:0-3040 GCF_002156145.1 Streptomyces sp. NRRL B-24572
CGCTCCGCGCCGACCTCGCCGAGGGCTGGCAGGAGGTCCGCTCCCGGGACTGGTACTGGACCAGCCTCATCGGCCACAGCGCCTGGAACGGCGCCGCCGCCGTCCTGATGACCCTCGGCCCCGCGATCGCCGTGCACCGGCTCGGCGGCGACACCACCTGGGTCGTCCTGCTCCAGGTCGGCGCCGTCGGCTTCCTCCTCGGGGCGCTGCTCGCCGACCGGGCCCGCCCCCGGCGCCCGATCCTCACCGCGAACCTCGGCCTCGCCACGTACGCGCTGCCGCTGGTGCTGCTCGCCCTCTCCGCGCCCGCGTGGCTGACGATCGCGGCGTACGGACTGGCACAGGCGGGCCTCGGGTTCCTCTCTCCCGTCTGGGAGACCGCCGTCCAGCGCGCGGTGCCCGCCCACGCGCTCGCCCGCGTCAGCTCGTACGACTGGCTGCTGTCGCTGGCCGCGATGCCCCTCGGGTACGCCCTGGCACCGCTCGCCGCCTCGACGTGGGGCCCCGAAGTCCCGCTGCTGGCCGCCGCGGTGGTGGTGGGCGGGTGCTGCGCGGGGACGGCGCTGGTGCCGGGGGTGAGGCGGTTCCGGTAGGGCTGTCAGTGGGGTCCTCTACCGTCGGGAGCATGGTGGGGATCACGGGCCTGGAGAGCAGGCTGGACGAGGCACTGACGCGCGAGCTCACGGAAGGACCGGGAGCGGTCGGCGAGTTGCTCGCCTCCCTGGACGCCTCTGGGCGCAGGGAGTGCGCGCTCGCGCTGCACCTGCGGGCCTGCCGCGGTGACGCGCGTCGGGTGGCTCCGGTCCTCGCCGCCCTGGCGGAGCAGGAGTTGGGATGGACCCCGGAGGAGTCGGACCTGCTGCTCGCGCGGCTCCTGGGGAAGGACGCGGAGGTCGCCCCGCATGAAATCCACGGCGCGTTCTGGAGCTTGGTCCCGATCGCCCTCGCGGCGGCCGCGCAGGCCGAGGACTTCGACCGGCCCCGGGTCCGCGCGCTGCAGCGGATCATCGAGTCGCACTACGTCTATCGGAGTGATCAGTACGTGGGGATACGGGGCCTGATCGACGTCCTGCTGAGCCGGGAGGTGCCGGTGGTGCCCGGCCGGCTGCCCCGCCACGTCCTCGACGACCTCGACGAGTACGGCCCGGCCATGCGCGCGGCGCACGGGGAGCTGCTCATGGGGGCGGGCGTGGCGGCCTTCCTCGGGCACTGCGCCCTCCTGGACAAGCCCAGGGCGACGCGGGCCTGGCGCCGGACGGCGGCGGCCCTGCTCGGGGAGGCCGAACACGGGGCGGAGGTGGTGCGGCAGCTGCTGGAGGGGATCGCCGCACAGCCCGAGCACCGGGTGGCGGACCACAATCCGTGGCGCCAGGTCGACTGGAGCCTCGCGGGCGACTCCAACACCTGCCTCGTCCGGGGTCTGCTGTGGGCGGCGCTCGACATCGACGCCGACTGGGCCGTACCGCTCGTCGGGGCCGTCGCGGTGAACGCGGGGACGGGGCTCGGGGGTTCCGGCGGCTTCTGCCGCAGTCAGACGCTGGCCACGACGGCCGTCGCCGTGCTCGGGGAGTGCGGGGGCGCCCGGGGCGAGGAGGCCGTGCAGTGGCTCGGGCGGCTGCCGAAGAAGGTCAAGAACCGCACGGTCAACAAGGGCATCGCCAAGGCCCTGGAGGCGGTCGCCGCGCGTGCCGGGCTCACCCCGTCGATGCTCCGGGAGCGCGGGGTCGCGACGCTCGGGCTCGACGGGCGCGGGGTCCGGGAGGTCCCGCTCGGGGCGTACACGGCGGAGCTGTCGGTACGGGAGCCGGGCACGGTCGCGCTGTCCTTCAGGAGCCCGGAGGGGAGGCTCCTGAAGACGGCGCCGAAGGAGGTCCGGGAGGCGCACGCCGAGGAGTTGAAGCAGGTACGGGCCGGGCTCAAGGAGCTGAAGGCGCTCGTCGCCGCCGAGCGGTCCCGCCTTGAGGAGCACCTCGCGGCGGGGACGGTCTGGCCGGCGGAGGACTGGCAGCGGTATTACGCCGACCATCCTGTGACGGGTGCGGTGGCCCGGGCGCTGCTCTGGGAGGTCGCCGGGGACGGCGACTGGACGGCCGGCGTTCCGGAGCGCACCGGCGGCGGCTGGGCCCTCGCGGGACACGACGGCACGGCGCGTCCGGTCGGTCCGGACGCCCGGCTGCGGCTGTGGCATCCGCTGCGGGCCGGGGGCGAGGAGGTCGCCGCGTGGCGGGCGGCGGTGGCGGAGTGGGAGGAGCGCCAGCCGTTCAAGCAGGTCTTCCGCGAGGTGTACCCGCTGACTCCGGCGGAGCTCGCGACCGGCTCGTACTCCAACCGCTTCGCGGGGCACGTCCTGCGGTACGGGCAGGCGCGGGCGCTGATGGCCGAGCGCGGCTGGACGGGGAACCACCTGGGGTACTTCTCGGACGGCTGGTCATCGGAGCTGGTGAAGGAGCTGCCCGCGCCGGGCGAGCTGCCGGCCGGCGGGGGAACGCGGTGGCGGGCCCGGTTCTTCGTGGAGCTGGCCGACGAGGGGGCGAGCGCGGACGGGATGGCCCGGCTCTGCTCCACGGATCAGGTGCGGTTCGAGAGGAGAGCGGGGGCCCAGAAGGTCTGGGAGGCGGCCGCCCTCGCCGACGTACCGGCGCTCGTGCTGTCGGAGGCGCTGCGGGACGTCGACCTGTTCGTGGGGGTGGCGTCGATCGGGGCGGACCCGCAGTGGCGGGACCGCGGGGAGAACCGGGCCTACGACGGGTATTGGGAGAGCTGGTCGTTCGGCGAACTGACGGAGTCGGCGCTGATCCGGCGGGAGACGCTGGCCCGGCTGCTGCCCCGGACGCGGATCGCGGACCGGGTGGAGCTGACGGACCGCTTCCTGCGGGTGCGGGGCGAGCTGCGCGCGTACCGGATCCATCTGGGCTCGGGGAACGTGCTGATGGAGCCGGACGACTCGTACCTGTGCATCGTGACCGACCGCGCGCGGGACCGGGGGAAGGTGTTCCTGCCGTTCGAGGAGGACGGCGGGCTGCTGTCGGTGATCCTGTCG
>NZ_MWIG01000456.1:0-19641 GCF_002156145.1 Streptomyces sp. NRRL B-24572
CGCTCGCCGCCGTCGCCGACGAGCAGCCCGCACTTCGTCGAGACGAAGGCATCGGACCGCCGCTCCTTCAACACCCGCCCCACCAACAGCTCGTTGGTGAACGGTCCGTACATGTCGGCGGTGTCGAGCAGGCTCACCCCGGCGTCGAGCGCCGCGTGCACGGTCCGCAGCGAGCGGTCCCCCCGCTGTTCCGAACGGCTGTACGCCCAGCTCATCGGCATGCACCCCAGGCCGATCGCACCCACGTCGAGCGCCGTCGCCCCGATAGTCCTGCGCTCCACCTGCCGGTACCCCTCCCTGTGCCGTCTCCCAAAGTAACCAATGGAGCGCGGGATTCTTCGCATAGCCTCCCGGTCATGAGATTCGAAGACACGACCGCTGACGTGTGGCTTCCGATTCCGGCGGACGAGATCGAGGGACTCCCCGAACCGGACGCGTCGGGCCTGAACTACCGCTTCTGGGACGGCGGTCCCGAGTTCCCCGCCGACCCGGCGCGCTGCGCGTTCTACGTCGTCCCGTACATGAAGGGGACGGAGATCGCCGTACGGCCGCTGGCCGGGATGGCCTCACTCCGGGTCGTGCAGACCCTGTCCGCCGGCATCGACCACGTCACGCCGGGCATCGGCTCGCTGCGGCCGGGCGTCGCCCTCTGCAACGCGAAGGGCGTCCACGAGGCCAGCACCGCCGAGCTCACGCTCGCCCTGATCCTCGCCTCGCTGCGCGGCATCCCCGGATTCGTGCGCGGCCAGGACGCCGAGGAGTGGCGGGCCGGCTTCTATCCGGCGCTCGCCGACAAGTCCGTCCTGATCGTCGGGTACGGATCGATCGGCGCCGCCATCGAGGACCGGCTCGCGCCCTTCGAGTGCGCGCGGGTGGCGCGCGTCGCACGCTCCGCGCGCACCACAGAGCGCGGCCCGGTGCACGCCCTGGCGGACCTGCCGGCGCTGCTTCCGGAGGCGGACGTGGTCGTGCTCTCCACTCCGCTCACGCCGGAGACCACGCATCTCGCCGACGCCGGGTTCCTCGGGCGGATGAAGGACGGGGCACTCCTCGTGAACGTCGCCCGGGGCCCGGTCGTCGACACGAACGCGCTGCTCAAGGAGGTCGAGAGCGGTCGGATCACGGCGGCGCTCGATGTCACCGACCCGGAACCGCTGCCGGCCGGACACCCTTTGTGGCACGCTCCCGGTGTCCTGATCAGTCCCCATGTGGGAGGTTCCACTTCGGCCTTCATGCCGAGGGCGAAGCGGTTGATCGCGGGACAGCTGCGGCGGTTCGCGGCGGGCGAGGACCTGGCCAACGTCCTCCTCACCACCGGCTGACCGGAGGGCCGCGTTCGACCGGGCGGGTGATGCGCGCCCCCGACACGCGCCGCGTACGAGCCTCCTGGTCGTCACGGAGAGTACTGCGACCCTGTCCCTGAGTGACGGTCCTGGTGTATCGTCCGGTGGCGGGGGACTGCGTCGAGAACGGGCTGACGCTGGGGAGCGAAGTGACGGGTCATCAGATTCCGAGGGGGGCGACGGGTGAAGCACGGCCGGAGGACCGACGATCCGGCGCGGCGACGCCGCCGCCGGCAAGCCTTCCACGCCCCGGCACCGGCCTCGCGCGCCCGGTGCCGGACCAGGCGGCGCCCCACCGGGTACCACGTGCCGCCACGCCGCGGGGCCCCGGGCGGGACACCGCGACCGGAGCCGACGACACCGCACCACCGCACCGCGCAGCCGCCGGCGACTCCGAGGACCTACCGGACCGCACCGCCTCCGACGCCCTTGCGGACCTGCCGGACCGCACCGCCGCCGACGCTCCTGCGGACCTGCCGGGCCGTGCCGCCGCCGACGTCCCTGCGAGCCTGCCGGACCGTGTCGCCGCCGACGGCATCGTGCCACCGCGCCGCGCCGACACCCTTGCGGGCCTGCCGGACCGTGCCGTCGCCGACGCGCCTGCGGACCCGCAAGGCCTGCCGGGCCTGCCGGATCGCGAGCCCCGCGAGGTCTGTGCGGACGGCCGTCCGCCCGTCCCGCTTGCCGTACGGGACTCCGGCCGCCCGCACGACTGCGACGGGCACGCCCCCGGGCGGGGCGACGAGCCGACGGCGCGGTCGCACCACGCGGCCGGGTGCGGCGGCACGGCGCCGGAGGATCCGGTGAGCGCGCCCGGGGCGGTCATCACCCGCCGCCCCCTCGGCGGCGGCTCCGACCACCCGGACCCCGGCCGCCCCCGCCTCGGCGGGGCCGTCGCCCAGATCGCCCTCGGGCTCGTCTGCGCGGTCTACACGACCGGCGCGTCGCTCGGCTGGGGATCCCCCCGACTGGCCCTCTTCATGGGCGACTTCGGGCTCAGCGCCGCCGCGCTCACCGCCGCGGTCTCCTGCTTCCTCTACGGCCGCGGACACCGCGGCAGCGCCCGCCCGGCCTGGCTGCTCTTCGCCTTCTCCTCCTTCATGGCGGCCGCGGGGAACGCCGTGTGGGGCTGGTACGAGGTCGTGCTCCGCACCGACGTGCCGGACTCCTCCGTCGCCGACCTCTGCTTCTTACTCTTCGCGCCGCCCGCCATCGTGGGCCTCCTCGTCCTCGCCAAGAAGCCCGTCACCCGGGCCGGCTGGGTCTGCCTGGGGCTCGACGCCTGGCTCATCGGGGGCTCCCTGCTCACGCTCTCCTGGAGCCTCGCCCTCGCCCGCACCACACACTTCGAGGGCGAGTCCGTCGCCCAGGCTGCCCTGTCGCTCGCGTACCCGCTGCTCGACATCGTGCTCGTCAGCATGGTCCTGGTCCTGCACTTCCGCCGCTCGCAGGCGAACCGCTCCGCGACCAACACCGCGATCGCCGCGCTCGCCCTGACCGTGCTCTGCGACGCCCTCTTCACCTCGCCGCTGCTCCGCGAGAACTACGCCTCGGGCCAGCTGCTCGACGCCGGCTGGTTCGCCGGCTCGCTGCTCCTCGCCTACGCGCCCTGGGGCGTGCGCCGCCCGCCGGACAGTGCGGCCACCACGCGCGGCCCCCGGCTCCACAGCCGCCCGGTCGCCGGCTCGCTCGCCGCCCTCACCCCGTACCTCGCCGCGGCGGTCTGCACCCTCGGCATCCTGTACAACGTCGTCGAGGGGCGCCGGCCCGACCGCGTCGTCGTCCTCACCGGCTGCGCGGTCGTGCTCGCCCTCGTCGTACGGCAGGGCATCATGCTCCTCGACAACATCGCCCTCACCCACGAACTGGCCCAGAAGGAGAACCACTTCAGGTCGCTCGTGCAGGGCTCCAGCGACGTCATCATGATCGCCGCGCCCACCGGGACGCTCCGCTACGTCAGCCCGGCCGCCTCCGGCGTCTACGGACGGGACGCCGACGAGCTCATCGGCTCCGAGCTCGCCTCCCTCATCCACCCCGAGGACCTCGGCGCCGTCGTCCACGAGGTGCGGCGCTTCCTGGCCGCCTCGCCCGCCGAGGAGCCCACCACCCGCATCGAGTGCCGCTTCCGCTCGGGCCGCGGCGACTGGCTCAACGTCGAGTCGACCGTCAACCGGCACCAGGGCGGCCTGATCTTCAACAGCCGGGACGTCACCGAACGCGTCCGCCTCCAGGCCCAGTTGCAGCACAACGCCGAGCACGACCCGCTCACCGACCTGCCCAACCGGGCCCTCTTCACCCGGCGGGTCCGGCAGGCGCTCGGCGGCCGCCGCTCCTCCGACCCCGGCACCGCCGTGCTCTTCATCGACCTCGACGGCTTCAAGGGGGTCAACGACCGCCTCGGCCACCAGGCCGGCGACGACCTCCTCGTCCAGGCCGCCCGCCGCCTCCACGACTCCGTACGGGCCGGGGACACCGCCGCCCGGCTCGGCGGCGACGAGTTCGCCGCCCTCATCCTCGGCGACGGCGGCCGCGACCGGGCGGCCCGCCGGAACCAGGTCCAGGAGATCGCCGACCGGCTCCGGCTCACCCTCTCCCAGCCGTACCGCGTGGACGGCGGCAACGAGGTGCGGGTCGCCGCCTCCATCGGCGTCGCCTTCGCCGAGCCCGGCATCGAGGCCGGCGACCTCCTGCGCAACGCCGACCTGGCCATGTACCGGGCCAAGGCCGCGGGCAAGGACCGCGTCGAGCTCTACGCCCCGCAGATGCAGGCCGAGGTCGTCCGCCGGACCGAGCTGGCCGCCCGGCTGCGCACCGCACTCCACGACGGCGAGTTCGCCCTGCTCCACCAGCCGGTCGTCGACCTCGCCACCGGCCGGATCTCCGCCGTCAGCGCCCAGGCCCGCTGGCGCTCGAGCCAGGGCATCCTCTTCACCCCGGCCGAGTACCTCCGGGTCACCGACGACGGCGAGCGCACCGCCGAGCTCGGCCGCTGGCTCTTCGAGGAGGCCGTGGAGCAGGCCGCCGAGCGGGCGGGAATCGGCCACCGCACGCCCGTCTCCGTCCGGCTCTCCGCCCGCCGCCTCCTGGACCGCTCGCTGCCGCTCGGCTCCGTCGAGTCGCTGCTCACCCGGCACGGCCTGCCGTCCGGCTCGCTGATCGTCGAGCTCGCCGACAGCGACCCCCGGACCTCGCTCGACGAGCTGGAACAGCGCCTGGTCACCCTGCGCCGCCTCGGCGTGCGGATCGCGCTCGACGGCTTCGGCAGCGGACATGTGGCGATCAACGCCCTGCGCAGGCTCCCCGTCGACATACTGAAGCTGGACCGGGGACTCGTCGAAGGCGTGGTCGAATCGGCCCGGCTCCGCAAGATCACCCGCGGGGTGCTCCGCATCGCCGGCGAGCTCGGCATGCAGACCGTCGCCGAGGGCGTCGACGTCCCGGAGCAGGTCGTCGCCCTGCGCGCGATGGGCTGCACGCACGCCCAGGGCATGGCCTTCTCGGGACCGCTCGACGAGTACCGGCTGCGCAGGGCCCTCGTACGGGACGAGTACCCGCTGCCCGGAGCGGTCCCCGTCCGTGTCGGAAATCGTCCCCCGATCGGCTCACATAATGAGACGCCCGTCCCACCCTCTTGACAGTGGGGAGGTCGGAGAGGGAGGGTCAGTGACATGCGCACCCGAATTCTCGTACTTGGAAAGCGCGTCGGCTGAAGCAGGGCCCCTGAGGCCCGCTGAGAACGCACCCGACGCGCTCCCCTCGCTTGCCTCACGGCACGAGGGGTTTTTTGTTGCACTGGCTCACCCTAAAAACGACGCAAACCTCGCAAAAACCCTCGCAAAAACCCTCTGCCTCGAGAAGAGATGCTGATGACCGAGCAGGCCACCGGGCACCATCCGCAGCCGCGGCCCCGTAACGGCGCGCAGCCCGCCACCACCGTCGAGCACGTCACGGGTGCGCAGTCCCTCATCCGTTCTCTCGAGGAAGTGGGCGCCGACACCGTCTTCGGCATCCCCGGCGGCGCGATCCTCCCCGCCTACGACCCGATGATGGACTCGCAGCGGGTGCGTCACATCCTCGTCCGCCACGAGCAGGGGGCCGGCCACGCCGCCACCGGCTACGCCCAGGCCACCGGCAAGGTCGGCGTCTGCATGGCGACCTCAGGACCCGGCGCGACCAACCTGGTCACCCCGATCGCCGACGCGCACATGGACTCGGTCCCGCTCGTCGCGATCACCGGCCAGGTCGCCTCCAAGGCGATCGGCACGGACGCCTTCCAGGAGGCGGACATCTGCGGCATCACGATGCCGATCACCAAGCACAACTTCCTCGTCACCAAGGCCGAGGACATCCCGCGGACGATCGCGGAGGCCTTCCACATCGCCTCCACCGGCCGCCCGGGCCCGGTCCTGGTCGACATCGCCAAGGACGCCCTCCAGGCGAAGACCACGTTCAGCTGGCCGCCGCAGACGGACCTGCCCGGCTACCGCCCGGTCACCAAGCCGCACGCCAAGCAGATCCGCGAGGCCGCCAAGCTGATCAGCGCCGCCAAGCGGCCCGTCCTGTACGTCGGCGGCGGCGTCATCAAGTCCGGCGCCACCGCCGAGCTGAAGATCCTCGCCGAGCTCACCGGCGCCCCGGTCACCACGACCCTGATGGCGCTCGGCGCGTTCCCCGACAGCCACCCGCTGCACGTCGGCATGCCCGGCATGCACGGTGCGGTCACCGCCGTCACCGCGCTGCAGAAGGCCGACCTGATCGTCGCCCTCGGCGCCCGCTTCGACGACCGCGTCACCGGCAAGCTCGACAGCTTCGCCCCGTACGCCAAGATCGTCCACGCGGACATCGACCCGGCCGAGATCGGCAAGAACCGCGCCGCCGACGTCCCGATCGTCGGTGACGCCCGCGAGGTCATCGCCGACCTGGTCCAGGCCGTCCAGGCCGAGCACAGCGAGGGCAACAAGGGCGACTACACCGCCTGGTGGAGCGACCTGAACCGCTGGCGCGAGACCTACCCGCTCGGCTACGACCTGCCGGAGGACGGCAGCCTCTCGCCGCAGCAGGTCATCCAGCGCGTCGGCCAGCTCGCCCCCGAGGGCACGATCTTCGCGGCGGGCGTCGGCCAGCACCAGATGTGGGCCGCCCACTTCATCGACTACGAGCAGCCGGCCACCTGGCTGAACTCCGGCGGCGCCGGAACGATGGGCTACGCGGTCCCGGCCGCGATGGGCGCCAAGGCCGGCATGCCGGACCGCACCGTCTGGGCGATCGACGGCGACGGCTGCTTCCAGATGACCAACCAGGAGCTCACCACCTGCGCCCTGAACAACATCCCGATCAAGGTCGCCATCATCAACAACGGCGCCCTGGGCATGGTCCGTCAGTGGCAGACGCTCTTCTACAACCAGCGCTACTCGAACACCGTCCTGCACTCGGGACCGGACGACATCCAGGCGAACAAGGGCACCCGCGTCCCCGACTTCGTCAAGCTCTCCGAGGCCATGGGCTGTGTCGCCCTGCGCTGTGAGGACCCGGCCGACCTGGACAAGGTCATCGCCGAGGCCAACGCCATCAACGACCGCCCGGTCGTGATCGACTTCATCGTCCACGAGGACGCCCAGGTCTGGCCGATGGTCGCCGCCGGCACCTCGAACGACGAGGTCATGGCCGCGCGGGGCGTCCGCCCCGACTTCGGCGACGGCGAAGACGACTGAGCGCGCAGAGCGAAAAGGAAGAGACCCAGACATGTCCACCAAGCACACGCTCTCCGTTCTCGTCGAGAACACGCCCGGCATCCTCGCCCGGATCGCCGCCCTGTTCTCCCGCCGCGGCTTCAACATCGACTCGCTCGCCGTGGGCGTCACCGAGCACCCCGACATCTCCCGCATCACCATCGTGGTCAATGTCGAGGACCTGCCCCTGGAGCAGGTGACCAAGCAGCTCAACAAGCTGGTCAACGTCCTGAAGATCGTCGAACTCGAGCCCAGCGCTGCGATCCAGCGCGAGCTCGTCCTGGTGAAGGTCCGCGCCGACAACGAGACCCGCTCCCAGATCGTCGAGATCGTGCAGCTGTTCCGCGCCAAGACCGTGGACGTCTCGCCCGAGGCGGTCACCATCGAGGCCACCGGTTCGAGTGACAAGCTCGACGCCATGCTCAAGATGCTGGAGCAGTTCGGCGTCAAGGAGCTCGTGCAGTCCGGCACGATCGCCATAGGGCGTGGTGCCCGGTCCATCACGGACCGGTCCCTGCGGGCCCTCGACCGCAGTGCCTGAGAACCACCGCAGCGCCTGAACGTCATCCGAGGTCAACCGCCGGTCCGACCGGCGGTCCGACTGACGAGACCCGAAAACTTTCCTCCCGCTCCCCGCCGTACGGTGGGACGCAACACCAGCACTTCAAGGAGAATCCCAGTGGCCGAGCTGTTCTACGACGACGACGCCGACCTGTCCATCATCCAGGGCCGCAAGGTCGCGGTGATCGGTTACGGCAGCCAGGGCCACGCCCACGCGCTGTCGCTCCGTGACTCCGGTGTCGACGTCCGCGTCGGTCTGCAGGAGGGCTCGAAGTCCAAGGCCAAGGCCGAGGAGCAGGGCCTGCGGGTCGTCTCCGTCGCCCAGGCGGCGGAAGAGGCCGACCTCATCATGATCCTGACGCCGGACCCGATCCAGGCCCAGGTCTACGAGGAGTCCATCAAGGACCACCTGAAGGAGGGCGACGCGCTCTTCTTCGGCCACGGCCTGAACGTCCGCTACGGCTTCATCAAGGTGCCCGAGGGCATCGACGTCGCCCTGGTCGCCCCGAAGGGCCCGGGCCACCTGGTCCGCCGTCAGTACGAGGAGGGCCGCGGCGTCCCGTGCATCGCGGCCGTCGAGCAGGACGCCACCGGCAAGGCCTTCGACCTGGCGCTCTCGTACGCCAAGGGCATCGGCGGCACCCGCGCCGGCGTCATCAAGACGACGTTCAAGGAGGAGACCGAGACCGACCTGTTCGGTGAGCAGGCCGTCCTCTGCGGTGGCACCGCGGCTCTGGTCAAGGCGGGCTTCGAGACCCTGACCGAGGCCGGCTACCAGCCGGAGATCGCCTACTTCGAGTGCCTGCACGAGCTGAAGCTCATCGTCGACCTCATGTACGAGGGCGGCCTGGAGAAGATGCGCTGGTCGGTCTCCGAGACCGCCGAGTGGGGCGACTACGTCACCGGCCCGCGGATCATCACCGACGCCACCAAGGCCGAGATGAAGAAGGTCCTCGCGGAGATCCAGGACGGCACCTTCGCCAAGGAGTGGATGGCCGAGTACCACGGCGGCCTGAAGAAGTACAACGAGTACAAGACCCAGGACGCCAACCACCTCCTGGAGACCACCGGCAAGGAGCTGCGCAAGCTCATGAGCTGGGTGAACGACGAGGAGGCGTAAGCCTTCGGGCGAGGGGCCGGACACTGTGTCCGGCCCCTCGCCGCATCGTTGGACACCCCGTCCAACCACGGACGGGTGATCCTTCCAACGAGGCGCATGAACAGCGCCGATGCACCACTACACTTCTCAACAACATCGCGTCTGGCCCACAGCGTCGTGCGCTTTCACGCGGCAAGCCCCCTCCACCGCCTGCGGCCGTCGGGACGGCCGTCCGCACTGCCTCTGTGAGGACTCACGTGAGCTCGAAACCTGTCGTACTCATCGCTGAAGAGCTGTCGCCCGCCACCGTCGACGCCCTGGGCCCGGACTTCGAGATCCGGCACTGCAACGGCGCCGACCGCGCCGAGCTGCTCCCCGCCATCGCCGATGTGGACGCGATCCTGGTCCGCTCCGCGACCAAGGTCGACGCCGAGGCCATCGCCGCGGCGAACAAGCTGCGGGTCGTCGCCCGCGCCGGTGTCGGTCTGGACAACGTCGACGTCTCCGCCGCCACCAAGGCCGGCGTGATGGTCGTGAACGCCCCGACCTCGAACATCGTCACCGCCGCCGAACTCGCGTGCGGTCTGCTCGTCGCCACCGCGCGCAACATCCCGCAGGCCAACACCGCGCTGAAGAACGGCGAGTGGAAGCGCTCGAAGTACACGGGCGTCGAGCTGAGCGAGAAGACCCTCGGCGTCGTCGGCCTCGGCCGCATCGGCGTCCTGGTCGCCCAGCGCATGTCCGCCTTCGGCATGAAGATCGTCGCGTACGACCCCTACGTGCAGCCGGCCCGCGCCGCCCAGATGGGCGTGAAGCTCCTCGCCCTGGACGAGCTCCTCGAAGTCGCCGACTTCATCACCGTCCACCTGCCGAAGACCCCGGAGACCATCGGTCTCATCGGCGACGAGGCCCTGCACAAGGTCAAGCCCTCGGTCCGCATCGTCAACGCCGCGCGCGGCGGGATCGTGGACGAGGCCGCGCTGTACTCGGCCATCAAGGAGGGCCGGGTCGCCGGCGCGGGCCTCGACGTGTACGCGAAGGAGCCCTGCACGGACTCCCCGCTCTTCGAGCTCGACCAGGTCGTCTGCACCCCGCACCTCGGCGCCTCCACGGACGAGGCCCAGGAGAAGGCCGGCATCGCGGTCGCCAAGTCGGTGCGCCTGGCGCTCGCGGGCGAGCTGGTCCCGGACGCGGTCAACGTCCAGGGCGGTGTCATCGCGGAGGACGTGAAGCCGGGTCTGCCGCTCGCCGAGAAGCTCGGCCGGATCTTCACCGCCCTCGCGGGCGAGGTCGCGGCCCGCCTCGACGTCGAGGTGTACGGCGAGATCACCCAGCACGACGTGAAGGTGCTCGAACTCTCCGCGCTCAAGGGCGTGTTCGAGGACGTGGTCGACGAGACCGTGTCGTACGTCAACGCCCCGCTGTTCGCGCAGGAGCGCGGTGTCGAGGTGCGCCTGACGACGAGCTCCGAGTCGCCCGACCACCGCAACATGGTCACCGTGCGCGGCACGCTCTCCGACGGCCAGGAGGTCTCGGTCTCCGGCACGCTCGCGGGCCCGAAGCACCTGCAGAAGATCGTCGCGGTCGGCGACTACGACGTGGACGTGGCGCTCGCCGACCACATGGTCGTGCTGCGCTACGAGGACCGCCCGGGCGTCGTCGGCACGGTGGGCCGGATCCTCGGCGAGGCCGGTCTGAACATCGCGGGCATGCAGGTGGCGCGCGCGGAGGAGGGCGGCGAGGCCCTCGTCGTCCTCACCGTGGACGACACGGTCCCGGCCGCGGTGCTCACGGAGATCGCGGAGGAGATCGGCGCCGCCTCGGCCCGCTCGGTCAACCTGATCTGACGCCCCCGGCACTTCCCGTACCCGGTCGATAGACGCTCGTCTTACACAAGCGTCTATCGACCGGGTACAGTGCTGTCATGGGACACAAGGAAGACCTCCTCGAAGGCGCCAAGCGCTGCCTCCTGGAGAAGGGGTACGGGCGCACCACGGCGCGCGACATCGTCGCCGCCTCGGGCACCAACCTCGCCTCCATCGGTTACCACTACGGCTCCAAGGACGCCCTGCTCCAGCAGGCCTTCCTGGCCCTCACCGAGGAGTGGGGGGAGCAGGCCGGGGCTGCGGGCACGGCGGGCGCCGAGGCGCTGCCGGCCGATCCGTACGAGCGGTTCCGCGCGGTCTGGGAGCAGGTCATCGCCGCGGCCGGGGCGAGCCGCCCGGTCTGGAAGCTCCAGACCGAGGTGGTCACCCGCATCGACGACGACGAGAAGCTCCGCGAGGCCATCAAGGAACCCCAGCGGGAGGGCCGCCTCGGGATGGCCGAGGGCTTCCTCGGCATCGACCCGGAGGCCGACCCGGAGAAGGCCCGGGTGGCGGGACTCCTCTGCCAGGCCCTGGCGACCGGCGTCATGATCCAGTGGATGGTCGACCCGGACACGGCGCCGAGCGCGGACGACCTCACCGCCGGGCTCAAGGTCCTGATGGAGGAAAGCAGCTGAGGACCACCTTGGCGCGGGCGTGGCCCTCCTCGACGTACCGCAGGGCCCGGTCTGCCTCGGCCAGCGGGTAGGTCCGCCCGATCACCGGGGCGATCCCGCCGCTCTCGGCGAACTCCCGCAGCGCCACCAGGTTCTCCCGCCGCGGCTCCGCCGTCAGGACGTGGATCCGCCGGTCGGAGACCTTGGAGAGCAGCTTCCCCTTCGAGAGCAGCCCCATGGGCCCGAAGACGCTGCCGCCCTCGAAGACGCCCCCGCCGGACAGGACGAGCACGCCGGTGGGGGAGAGGGTCCGCCGGAGCTCGCCGAGCGAGCGGTTGCCCACCAGGTCGAACACGAGGTCGTAGCGGTCGGGTGGGGCGGTGAAGTCCTCCCGGGTGTAGTCGACGACCCGGTCCGCGCCGAGCCCCAGGACCAGCGGCGCGTTCCCCGGGCCGCACACCCCCGTCACCTCGGCGCCGAGCGCCTTCGCGAGCTGCACGGCGAAGGTGCCGACGCCGCCCGACGCCCCGTTGACCAGCACTCTCGTGCCCGGCCGGACCTTGCCCAGGTCCCGTACCCCGATCAGGGCGGTGTTCCCCGCCAGCGGTATCGCCGCCGCCTCCGCGAAGCCCATCCCGGCCGGCTTGAGCTCCGTCGCCGCCACCGGGGCGCACACGTACTCGGCGAAGGCGCCGGGGGCCTCCCCGAAGACCTCGTCGCCGGGGCGCAGTTCGGTCACCCCGCCGCCCACCGCCTCGACCACGCCCGCGAAGTCCCGGCCCCGGACCCGCTCCTTCGGTCTTCTCAGACCCAGGGCGAACCGCGCCACGTACGGATCGCCGCGCATCAGGTGCCAGTCCGCCGCGTTCACCGCGGCGGCGTGCACGCGGACGAGCACCTCGCGCGCGCCCGGCACCGGCCGCTCGACCTCCGCGAACTCCAGCACGTCCGCCGATCCGTACCGCTCCTGCGTCCAGGCCCTCATGACGCCCCCTCGCTCCGTCCCGGTCCTTCCCCTCGGAATGACCGTAGGGCGCCCGGACGATCGGGGCCATCGGGGACGACCCGGACCGGCCCCTGACTTCCCCCGGGCCCGGCCATCGGCCGAAAGGCCTACAGCCGGGCTGACTTCAGCGACATGTGGAGCAGCAGCCGGTCCTCGCCGTCGTCCAGGTCCAGGCCCGTGAGCTGCTCGACCCGGGACAGCCGGTAGTAGAGGGTCTGGCGGTGGATGCCCAGGGCCGCGGCCGTGCGTCCCGCCTGGCCCGCGTTGTCGAGGAACGTTTCGGCGGTGCGGGCCAGTTCGGCGTGGGCGGGGGCGAGCAGCGGGGCGACGACCGGGTCGATCTCGGGGTGGTAGAGCGCCGCGAGCAGCCGGTACGGACCGATCCCGGCCCACTCCGCGACCGGGCCGAGCGTCGGCTGCGCCGTGGCGGCGCGGGCCGCCGTGTTCGCCTCGCGCCAGGCCGCCGGGAGCTCGGTGAGGCCCCGGCGGGGGTTGGCGATCCCGGCGGGCGTGGTGCCGCGCAGCCGGTCGGCGGCCTTGTGGGCGGGGGAGAGGTCCTCGGCCGTGCGCAGCCGTACGAGGACGGCGAGGGACTCGCCCTCCGGCAGCGTGGCGACCGCCGCCGCGCCGGGCACGGCCCGGACCGAGAGGGCCTCGCCCTGCCAGGGGGTCACGCACACGACGGCGTGCAGGCCGTCCGCGCTGGGACCGAGGGCGGCCCGCAGCGCCGCGACGGCCATGTCGCTCTGCCAGCCGCGCCCGGCGGTGAGGACCGCCGCGAACTCGCGCGAGATGTCGGCGCCCGCCCGTTCCTCGTCGGCGAGGAGCTCCCCGATCCGGGCGGCGACCTCCATCGCGGCGGCGAGCCGCTCGTCCGAGGGGCCGGGCTCCGCGTCGAGCAGCCAGACGTATCCGAGGACGACGCCCCGGTGGCGTACGGGCAGGCAGATGCGGTCCCGGAAGACGCCGGCGTCCGGGGCGGCCGGGATGCGGACCGGTCCGGTCGCCCGGGTGATGCCGAAGCCCTCGAACCAGGCGCGGACGGCCGGGGTGGACTTGCGGGTGAGGATCGAGCGGGTCCTGACCGGGTCCATGGCGGAGTCGTCGTCGCTGTCGTGCGCGCCGAAGGCGATCAGCCCGAAGTCGCGGTTCTCCAGCGTCGCGGGTTCGCCGAGCAGCGCCGAGATCTCGTCGACCAGGTCTTGGTAATCGCCCTTCACGGACCCATTCTCGCACCCTCTCAGACATGTGTATGAGACGCCGCGCACGGATGCGTGACAGCTGTAGATGGCGGAGGATCGGAGCGATCCATAGGTTTCACGGTGGTTCTCCGTGCTGTTCCCGGTTCGTTCCCTTGATCCGGTTATGGCCCCGTCCTACCTTTGCCTTTTGGAGGTGCCCCGTGCTGGGTCCCGTGATCCTCGCCGCGTCGCGCAGCGACAAGATGCGCCGTCTCGTTTCGGCCGCCCCCGGGACCAAGCAGGTCGTCGCCCGCTTCATCGCCGGCGAGACGGTCGACGACGTCGTCCCGATCGTCTCCGAGCTGAGCGGCCGCGGCCTGGAGGTCACCCTCGACGTCGTCGGCGAGGACATCACCACCGTCGAGCAGTCGTACGCCGCCCGGGACGCCTACCTGGAGCTCATCGGCCGCCTCAAGGAGCTGGGCCTCGGCGAGCGCGCCGAGATGTCCGTGAAGCTGTCGATGTTCGGCCAGTCCCTGGAGAACGGCCACGAGCTGGCCCTCGCGAACGTCCGCCCGGTCGTCGCGGCCGCCGCCGAGATCGGCACCACCGTCACCCTGGACGCCGAGGACCACACCACCCTCGACTCGATGTTCGCCATCCACGAGGAGCTGCGGAAGGACTTCCCGCAGACCGGCTGCGTCATCCAGGCCTACCTCTTCCGCACCGAGGACGACGCCCGCCGCCTCGCCGCGAACGGCTCCCGCGTCCGGATCGTGAAGGGCGCCTACAAGGAGCCCGCCTCCGTCGCCATCCAGGACAAGCCCGAGATCGACAAGGCGTACGTCCGGATCATGAAGATCCTGATGGACGGCGAGGGCTACCCGATGATCGGGTCGCACGACCCGCGCCTGATCTCCATCGGCCAGGAGCTGGCCCGCCGCGCCGGGCGCAAGCTGGACGAGTACGAGTTCCAGATGCTGTACGGCATCCGCAGCGAGGAGCAGAACCGTCTCGCCGCCGAGGGCCACCGCATGCGCGTCTACACCGCGTACGGCACCGACTGGTACGGCTACTTCATGCGCCGCCTCGCGGAGAAGCCGGCCAACCTGCTCTTCTTCGTCCGCTCCATCCTCACCAAGGGCTGAGCCCACCTCTCACAAGGAGTCACGAGCCTCATGGACGCTGTCACCCAGGTCCCCGCTCCGGTCAACGAGCCGGTGCACAGCTACGCCCCCGGTTCCCCGGAGCGCGCCCGTCTGGAGACCAAGCTCAAGGAGCTGGCCGAGAACCCGCGCGAGCTGCCGATGACCATCGGCGGCGTGAAGCGCCTCGGCGGCGGCGAGGAGTTCAAGGTCGTCCAGCCGCACAACCACAAGGCCGTCATCGGCACCTTCCGCGGCGCCACCCAGCAGGACGCCCAGGACGCCATCGACGCCGCCCTGGCCGCGGCCCCGGCCTGGCGCGCGATGTCCTTCGACGACCGCGCCGCGATCATCCTGCGCGCCGCCGAGCTGCTCGCCGGCCCGTGGCGCGAGACGCTGGCCGCGTCCACGATGCTCGGCCAGTCGAAGACCGCCCAGCAGGCCGAGATCGACACCCCGTGCGAGCTCGTCGACTTCTGGCGCTTCAACGTCGCGTACGCCCGCCAGATCCTCGCCGAGCAGCCGCCGGCGAACTCCCCCGGCGTGTGGAACCGTCTGGACCACCGCCCGCTCGAGGGCTTCGTCTACGCGATCACCCCCTTCAACTTCACGGCCATCGCGGGCAACCTGCCCACCGCCCCCGCCCTCATGGGCAACGTGGTGGTCTGGAAGCCGTCCCCGACGCAGACCCACTCCGCCGTGCTCCTCATGGAGCTCCTGGAGGAGGCCGGCCTGCCGAAGGGCGTCATCAACCTGGTGACCGGCGACGGCATCGCCGTCTCCGAGGTGGCCCTGAACCACCGCGACCTGGCCGGCATCCACTTCACCGGCTCGACCAAGACCTTCCAGCACCTGTGGAAGACGGTCGGCAACAACATCGAGAAGTACCGCTCCTACCCGCGGATCGTCGGCGAGACCGGCGGCAAGGACTTCGTCGTCGCCCACCCCAGCGCCGACCGCGCCGTCCTGAAGACCGCGCTGAACCGCGGCTCCTTCGAGTTCCAGGGCCAGAAGTGCTCCGCGTCCTCGCGTGCGTACATCCCGGCGTCCATCTGGAACGACGGCTTCAAGGAGGAGTTCGCGGCCGAGATCGACGGCATCAAGATGGGTGACGTCACCGACCTGTCGAACTACATCGGCGCCGTCATCGACGAGCGTTCGTTCGCCAAGAACAAGGCGGCGATCGACCGTGCCGCGGCCGACCCGAGCTGCACGATCATCGCCGGCGGCACCTACGACGACTCGGTGGGCTACTTCGTCCGCCCGACCGTCATCGTCTGCGACGACCCGGAGAACGAGGTCTTCAAGGCCGAGTACTTCGGCCCGATCCTCGCGATCCACGTCTACGAGGACGACAAGTACGACGAGATGCTGACCCAGATGGAGTCGGTCTCGGACTACGCCCTCACCGGCTCGGTCATCTCCGGCGACCGCGCGGCCGCCGCGTACACGATGGAGAAGCTCCGCTTCGCCGCGGGCAACTTCTACATCAACGACAAGTCGACCGGCGCCGTCGTCGGCCAGCAGCCCTTCGGCGGCGGCCGCGCCTCGGGTACGAACGACAAGGCCGGCGCCCCGCAGAACCTGATGCGCTGGACGCTGACCCGCGCCATCAAGGAGACGCTGGTCCCGCCGACCGAGTACGGCTACCCGCACATGGGCTGAAGCCCCTCCGCCGCGTGAGCGGCCCCTGATCACCGCCCCCCTCCTCTACCCCCAATTGAGGACGGGGGCGGTTCTCATTCCCCCGCGCGCCGCTTCAGGAAGTCGCCGATGAGCGAGGCGATCGCCGGCGCGTGGGTCTCCAGGGCGAAGTGGCCCGTGGGCAGGAGGTGGACCTCGGCGTCCGGGAGGTCGCGGCGGAAGGCCTCGGCGCCCGCCGGTACGAAGACCTGGTCGCCCTCGCCCCAGACGGCGAGGAGCGGGACCCGGCTCGTGCGGAAGTACTCCTGGAAGGCCGGGTAGAGGGCGAAGTTGGAGCCGTAGTCGGCGATCAGGCCCAGCTGGATGTCGTCCTGGCCCTCGCGGGCCATCAGGGCGGCGTCGTGGTGCCAGGCGTCCGGGCTGAGCAGGTCCCGGTACTCGGCGGGGACGCCCGTCTCGTACTGCCACCGGATGCCGTCGAGGGAGCGGATGGCGCGGACCGGCGCCTCGGTCTCGGGGGTGCGCTCCTCGATCAGGGCGAGGACGGGGGCCCAGGCCTCGGCGCCGAGACCCTCCTCGTACGCGTTGCCGTTCTGGGTGACGATCGCGGTGATCCGCTCGGGGTGGGCGAGGGCGAGGCGCAGGCCGATCGGGGCGCCGTAGTCCTGGATGTAGAGCGCGAACCGGTCCAGGCCGAGGGCCTCGGTGAACTCGGCGGTGAGTGCGGCCAGTTCGGCGAAGGTGTAGTCGAAGTCCGCGGGCGTCGCGCTGCGGCCGAAGCCCAGGTGGTCGGGGGCGATCAGGCGGTAGTCGTCGGCGAGCAGGGGGATCAGGTCGCGGAACATGTGCGAGCTGGTGGGGAAGCCGTGCAACAGGAGCAGGACAGGGGCGTCGGCCGGCCCGGCCTCGCGGTAGGCGATCTCGTGGCCCCGGACGGTGACGGTGCGGTGGTGGGTCGGCAGTACGGACATCGTTCCCTAACCCTTCATTTGTTGGTGAGTGGTTAGAGTCAAGCAGGGGTATGGGTAACCTGTCAATGGTGTGTGAGGGGTTAGGCTGGGTGCATGACCGTGAGGATCGCGCCCACCCATGAACTCGGTTCCGCCCGGCTCCGCTCCGTACGCGACCTGCTCGACGTCGCCTTCGAGGGCGACTTCTCCGAGGAGGACTGGGACCACGCCCTCGGCGGCGTCCACGCCTGGATCGAGGACGAGCGGGGCATCGCCGCCCACGGCGCCGTCGTGCAGCGGCGGGTGCTCCACCGGGGCCGCTCGCGACGGGTCGGATACGTCGAAGGGGTCGCCGTCCGCGGCGACCGCAGGCGGCGGGGGCTCGGCGGCGCCGTGATGGCCGGGCTGGAGCGGGTCATCGACGGCACCTACGCCTTCGGGGCGCTCAGCGCCTCCGACGCGGGGGCCGCGCTCTACCGGGCGCGCGGCTGGCGGGTCTGGGAGGGGCGGCTCGACGTGCTCGGGCCCGAGGGGATCGTCCGCCTCGCCGAGGAGGAGGGCTCCGTCTTCCTGCGTCCCGCCGCCGGCCTCGCCCCGCCGGACCCCGCCGCCCCGCTGGTCTTCGACTGGCGGGACGGCGACGTGATGTGAGGCGGGGTCAGCGGCGCCGGGCGCGGCCCGCCTCCGTCTCCAGGTGGGAGGTGTAGATCGCCGAGAAAGCGGAGACCAGCGCGATGGTGGTCGCGAGCCCGCCGGTGCCGAGGACCCCGGCGAAGGAGGCCGCCAGCGCGCCGCCGACCAGAAGGAACCAGAGCCCGAGCACCGCCTTGCCCCGGCGGCTCAGGAACAGCCACCGCTTCGGAGCGGCCGGCGGGGCGCCCACGGTGCCGGCCGGGCCCGCGGTCGCCGCGCGGGGCCGCTTGAAGTAGCCGTACACCAGCCACTCCCCGCACGGCTCCCAGCCCTCCGGGGTGAGCTCGTCGAATACGCGGCTCCGCCGGCGCCCGGCGATGATCTCGCGGCGGTACTCCCAGCGCAGTGCGGAGCCGGGCGTCCGGCGGCAGACGAACCGACCGATCGCGTCGAGCGACTCCACCTCCCAGCCCTGGTCGCCGTGGACGGCCAGCATCCGGCGGTCGTTGAAGATGTCGGCGGTCCAGGTCCAGTTCTCCGCGCGCTCGTCCGGCTCGCCGGGCGCGGGCGCCGGACCGCCGAGCCGCGCGGCGAACACGGCGGCCGGGCCGAACTCCTCCTCCGGGGCCGTCCCCGTCTCCGTGAGGTGGGCCCGCAGGTCCTCGACGGTCGCGGCGATCTGCTCGTCCGGCACGTGCGCGGCGCGCAGTGCCTCGGCGAGCTCGGCGAAGTAGGCGTCGGTGGTCATGGTGTCGTTCCCCCTGGGCTGAGCATGGTCTGTACGGCGCGGTGGAAGGTCAGCCACGCCCCGCTCTCGGCGGTGAGCCGCTCGCGCCCGAGGGGCGTGAGCCGGTAGTAGCGCCGCCCCGGGCCTCGCTCGGCGGCGCGGAACTCCGCCTCCACCAGGCCGGCCTCCTCCAGGCGGTTCAGGACGGGGTAGAGCGTCCCGCCCTTGATCTCGCCGAGTCCCGCCTCGGCGAGTGCCTTGGCGATCTCGTACCCGTAGCTCTCCCCGTCGGTCAGGCGGGAGAGGACGAGCAGGTCGAGGACTCCCTTGAGCCAGCTGGATCTGCGGTCTGCGGCCATGTGCACATCACACCACTACCTAGGTAGGAATGCAATCTATGTAGGGCTACGCAGTCACCAGCATCTTCCCCAGGTTCTCGCCGCGCAGCATCCCCAGGAAGGCGTCCACGACGTGCTCGAAGCCCTCCACCACCGTCACGTCCAGCGGCAGCGCCCCGCTCCGCAGGTGCGGTACCGCGAGGTCGTACAGCTCCTCCAGGGCGTCCATGTGGTTGCGCACCAGGAAGCCTTCGAGCCGGATGCTCTTGCCGACCAGGTCGAAGAGGTTGCGCGGGGCCGGCGGGGGAGCGGAGAGCGAGTGGTACTGGCCCACCGCGCCCACCCAGGCGATCCGGCCGTGCTCGCGCAGTGCGTCGATCGCGGCCTCCAGGTGCTCGCCGCCGACCCCCTCCAGAACCGCGTCGACGCCCTCCGGGGCCGCCTTCGCGAGCAGCTCCGTCACCGGCCCGGCGTGGTAGTCGAAGGCCGCGTCGAAGCCCACCTCCTCCGTCAGGTACGCCACCTTGCGCGCCGAACCCGCGCTGCCCACCAGGCGCCCCGCGCCGAGCAGCCGGGCGAGCCGCCCCGCCGCCGTGCCCACCCCGCCGGCCGCCGCCGACACGAACAGGTCCTCGCCCGGCTCGAGCCGCGCGATCCGGGTCAGGCCCACATAGGCCGACAGGCCCGTACCGCCGAGCAGGCCGAGATGGGCCGCGAGCGGGACGCCGGGGCCGAAGTCCGGGACCGGGCGGACCTCGTCACGGGCGACCAGGGAGTGGGTGCGCCAGCCCTTGCGGTGCAGG
>NZ_MWIG01000456.1:19661-19807 GCF_002156145.1 Streptomyces sp. NRRL B-24572
GGGAGTCGAGCACCCGGCCCAGGGTGCGGCCCTCCATGGGGGAGTTCAGGGGCCACAGCTCGTCGCTGTCCATCGCCTCGCGGTGGTACGGGTCGACGGACCACTGGAGGTTCTCGACGAGGGCGGTGCCCGGTTCGGGGGAGGGG
>NZ_MWIG01000457.1:0-4579 GCF_002156145.1 Streptomyces sp. NRRL B-24572
GGGTCGGACCCCCGCCCCTTTCGCGTACCCGGGGTTCAGAGCGCGGGGTAGTCGATGTAGCCCTCGGGGCCGCCGGCGTACATGGTGGCGGGGTTCGGGGCGGCGTAGGGGCCGTCGGCCTTCAGGCGGGCGGGCAGGTCGGGGTTGGCGATGAAGAGCCTGCCGTACGCGACGAGGTCGGTGGTGCCGTCCTCGATCAGGGCGAGGGACTCGGCGCCGGTCGGGTCGGCGCCGGTGGCCGGGTTGAGGATGAAGGTGCCGGCGAACCGCTTGCGCAGGTCGAGGACGAGCGGGCGGCGCTCGGGGCCGGTCTCCAGGACGTGGAGGTAGGCGATGCCGACGGGCTCGATCGCGGTGACGAGCCGGGTGTAGAGCTCGTCGGTGTCGGTCTCGCTGATGTCGTTGAGGGTGTTGGCCGGGGAGATGCGCAGGCCGGTGCGCTCGGGGCCGATCTCGGCGGCGACGGCCTTGACGACCTCGACGGCGAAGCGGATGCGGTTCTCGACCGGGCCGCCCCACTCGTCGGTGCGGTGGTTGGAGCCGGAGGCGAGGAACTGCTGGATCAGATAGCCGTTGGCGCCGTGGATCTCGACGCCGTCGAAGCCGGCCTCGACGGCGTTGCGGGCGGCGGAGGCGAAGCCGGCGATCGCCTCGCGCACCTGGTCGCCGGTGAGCTCGCGCGGGGCGACGTAGTCCTTGGGGCCCTCGTGCGTGTAGACCTGGCCGGCGGCGGCGATCGGCGAGGGGCCGACGGGGTGGAGGTCGCCGTCGAGGATGTCGGGGTGGCCGATCCGGCCGGAGTGCATGAGCTGGGCGAAGATCCGGCCGCCGCGCTCGTGGACGGCGGTGGTGACCTCGCGCCAGGCGGCGATCTGCTCGCGGCTGTGGAGTCCGGGGGTGTTGGGGTAGCCCTGGCCCTCGGGGACGGGCTGGATGCCTTCGGTGATGATCAGGCCGGCGGAGGCGCGCTGGGCGTAGTACTCGGCGACGATCGCCGGCGGGGTGCCGTCCTCGCCGTTGGCCCGGCTGCGGGTCATGGGGGCCATCGCGATGCGGTTGGCGAGGCGGGTTCCGGCGAGGTCGATCGGGTCGAATGCAGTGGTCACGGCTGTCCCTCACATGAAATATGTGGTCGGCCAACTAATTGGGCCGATGCCACTGTAACCCATTTCGTTGGCCGACCAAGGTAATCTTGTGGGAAGAGCCGTCCCGAGGAGCCCGCATGTCAGGAACCGACCCCGTCTGTACCGCCCCGTCCGCGGGGCCGCAGCCCTCCGCCGCGTGCGCCGGGACCGTCAGCCACACCCTCGCGTGGGTCGCGCGGCTCCACCGGATCGGCATGGGCCGGCGGCTGCGGGACCTCGGCCTCTACCCGGGCCAGGAGCTGATGATGATGCGCCTGTGGGACTGCGGGGCGGTCCGCCAGTCGGAGCTCATCCACTCGCTCGGTCTGGACCCCTCCACGGTGACGAAGATGCTCCAGCGCATGGAGCAGTGCGGATACGTCCGCCGCAGCCCGGACCCGGCCGACCGGCGCGCGGTCCTGGTCGAGGCGACGGAGCAGGGCCTCGCCCTGCGCACCGGGGTCGAGGGCGCCTGGGCCGACCTGGAGGAGAGCACCCTGGCCGGGCTCGCCCCGGCCGAACGGACGGAGCTCGCCCGGCTGCTCGGCCTCGTCGGCGAGAACCTGGCGAAGGAGGCGGACGAGGCGGGCGGCTGCGCGTCGGGGGCGGTCTGCTGAACGCCCGCCCCGGACCCGGCCTTCCGGTGCCGGTCAGCCCGCCAGGACCTCCAGGACGCGGTCCACGTCCGCCGCCGTGTTGTACAGGTGGAAGGAGGCCCGCAGATTGCCCGCGCGGGCCGAGAGCAGGACGCCGGCCTCGTGCAGGGCGTCCGCCCGGTCCCCGAGGCCGGGGACGGCGACGACCGTCGAGTCGTCCATGACCGGCGCGTGCCCGAGGGCGAGGAGCCCGGAACGGAAGCGGGCCGCGAGCCCCTTGTCGTGGGCCTCGATCCGCTCGATGCCGATCTCCTCCAGGAGGGCGAGCGAACGGGCGGCTCCGTGGTACGAGAGGAACGCGGCCGGCTCGTCGAAACGGCGGGCGGTGCGGGCCAGTTCACGGACCGGGCCGTAGCTGTTGACCCACAGCTCCTCGCCCGTGACCCAGCCCGCGTGGATCGCGAGCAGGGAGTCCTGCGCCTCCTCGGTGACGGTGAGGAAGGACGCGCCGCGCGGGCAGAGCAGGTACTTGTAGCCGCCGGCGACCGTGTAGTCCCAGTCCCCCGCGCGCAGCGGCAGCCAGCCCGCCGACTGGGTCGCGTCCAGGAGGGTGCGCGCGCCGTGGGCGGCCGCCGCCTCCCGTATCGCCGCGAAGTCGGCCGTGCGCCCGTCCGCCGACTGCACGGCCGAGAAGGCGACGAGCGCGGTCCCGGGGCGGACGGACTCGGCGAGCCGCTCCAGGGGCGCGAAGCGGGTCTTGAGGTCGCCGCGGATCGTGAAGGGGGTGATGACGGAGGAGAAGTCGCCCTCGGGGAAGAGGACCTCGGACCCGGCGGGCAGCGACTGGGCGATCATCCCGCAGTGGACCGCGACCGAGCTGCCGACGGCGACGCGCTCGGGGGAGACGCCGGCGATCCGGCCGAAGGCGGCGCGGGCCTCGTCCACGACGTCGAAGCTGCCCGCGCCGCCCGCGCGGCCGTCGGCGGTCTCCTCGGCGAGGAGGGTGACGGCCTCGACGGTCCGGCGGGGCAGCAGTCCGCAGGCGGAGGTGTTGAGATAGGTCTTCTTGGGCGCGAACTCGGCGCCGCCGAGCGGCTGGTCAAGGGAATCCATGCCCCCACCCTGGATCCCCCACGATCACCCGTCAATGGCGATCCGACCGCGGAGAGATCCCAAGACACTCTTATTTCCGCAGGTCAGGCGCGGTACGAGCGGTCGAGGGCGGTCAGGCCTGCGGGACCTCGCAGGTGCCGTCCGGGCCGCAGACCTCCGCGTCGGTGCCGACCGGCTGGAGGACGCGGCCCTGCCAGGCCTGCTCGAGGGCCTGGGTGAAGACCTCGGCGGGCTGGCCGCCGGAGACGCCGTAGCGGCGGTCGAGGACGAAGAACGGCACGCCGTTGGCGCCGAGTTCGGCGGCCTCGCGCTCGTCCTCCCGTACGGCCTCGGCGTAGGCGTTCTCGTCGGCGAGGACGGCCCGGACCTCGGCCTCGTCGAGACCGGCCTCCACGCCGAGCGCCACCAGGGTCTCGGCGTCGAAGACGGAGCGCTCCTCCGCGAAGTTGGCCCGGTAGGCCAGGTCGAGGAGCTCGCTCTGGCGGCCGCGCTCCTTGGCGAGGTGCAGCAGCCGGTGGATGTCGAAGGTGTTGCCGTGGTCGCGGCCGTCGGTGAGGTACGCGAGGCCCTCGGAGTGCGCGTTCGACGCGACGTGCGCCTCCATGGCGCGGGCCTCGTCGAGGGTGCGGCCGTACTTCTTCGCCAGCATCTCCAGGACCGGACCGGTGTCGCCCTTGGCGCGGTGCGGGTCGAGCTCGAAGGAGCGGTGCACGACCTCGACGTCGTCGCGGTGGGCGAAGGCCGCGAGCCCCTTCTCGAAGCGGGCCTTGCCGATGTAGCACCAGGGGCAGGCGATGTCGCTCCAGATCTCGACGCGCATGTGACTTCTCTCCGAGGGGTTGCCGGTGGGGTGTACGGGGGTGTGTACGCCGTGGGAAACACGCGCGTCGGCCCGGTTCATTCCGTTTCCGTCCCCGGTGTGAGCCGGAGCACCCCGCCGTCAGGCCGTGCCGGCGCCCGTCAGACGGTTGAAGGAGGCCCGGTAGGCGCTCGGGGTGAGGCCCGTGCGGCGCAGCAGGTGCTGGCGGAGGGAGTCCGCCGTGCCGAGGCCGCTCGCGCGGGCCAGCTGGTCCATGGGGAGCGAGGTGGTCTCCAGGAGTTCCTTCGCCCGCTCGACGCGCTGGTGGAGCAGCCACTGGAGCGGGCTGACGCCGGTCTCGGCGTGGAAGCGGCGGGAGAGGGTGCGGACGGAGACCCCGGCGTGCCGGGCGAGGTCGGTGAGGCCGAGGGGTTCGTCGAGGTGTTCCATCGCCCACGCGCGCGTGTCGGCGAAGGAGACCCCGCGCTCGGGCGGCAGCGGGGTCTGGGTGAACTGGGTCTGGCCGCCGGGCCGGACGGGCGCGACGAGCGCGAGCCGGGCGACGGCGTTGGCGACGGCGGCGCCGTGGTCGGTGCGGATGACGTGCAGGCAGAGGTCGATGCCCGCCGCGTACCCGGAGGAGGTGAGCACGGGACCGTCCTGGACGAAGAGGACGTCGTCCTGGAGGTCGACGGCCGGGTGCCGGGCGGCGAGCAGCGGCCGGTACGCCCAGTACGTCGTCGCCGCCCGGCCGTCGAGCAGTCCGGCCTCGGCGAGCGCGAAGGCGCCGGTGCAGATGGAGGCGATCCGCTTGCCCCCGTCGGCGGAGGCGCGCAGGACGTCGAGGACGCGCGGGTCGGGGTCCTCGTACGCGCCGCTGCCCGCCAGGATCACCGTGTCCGCCCCCTCGACCTGGTCGTCCCGCACGGACTCGAAGCCGTCGAGGG
>NZ_MWIG01000458.1:0-5306 GCF_002156145.1 Streptomyces sp. NRRL B-24572
CGACCTCCCCGGCCGCCGAGACGATGGCCTCCGCGCGGTCCCTCTCGATCACCCCGAGCTCGGCGTTGACCTCGGCGGCGGCGGCCTTGATCCGGGCCAGGGCCTCGATGTGGGCGCGCTCCAGGCGCTGACCGGAGATCGGGAAGTTCTCCACGGCCCGCTGGGTCTGGGCCCGCCACTTGGCGTGCGAGGGGACCCGCACCTCGCCCATGGAGTCGTGCTCGATGCGGTAGCCGTCAGCCTCGTTCATGTTCATCAGCCTCTCTGAACTCTCCGAAAAAGATGAGCACTTCTCTTGTTCGATGTATTCCCAAGGGGCGTACCGGCCAGTAAAAACCGTGGGTAACCCCACTTCCAGGAGGCGCAGTGAAGCGCACCAGGTACAGACTCCGCTGGCCCGTCGCGGCCGTCGCCGCGGCGGCGGCCCTCGGCAGCATGACCGCCGCAGCCCCCGCCGGCGCGGCCGACACGAGCACGGCGGCCGGAATCACCTCCGTACCGCTCTCTCCCGAGCTGGAGGCGATCCGGGCGGCCGAGGCCACCAAGATCTACGGCAGCCCCGAGGAGCGCCCGCTCGCCCAGCGCAAGACCGGCCTGATCTCCCTGGGCGACAGCGAGATCTCCGGCGAGGGCGTCGGCACGTACGAGTCCCCCACCAACGGGCCCACCAACTGGTGCCACCGCTCCCCGGACGCCGCCATCCACCGCACCGGGATCCCCGCGGACCTCACCTTCAACGTCGCCTGCTCCGGCGCGTACACCGGGAACATCAGGATCGGCGGCTCCAAGCAGTACGCCGACGAGCTCGTCCAGAGCGACAACCTCGCGGTCAAGGCCCGCAACACCCGCATCAAGATGGTCCTGCTCGTCGCCGGCGCCAACGACGACCTGCAGTTCGGGCCCGTCATGACCGACTGCGTCGAGCGGTTCGTGCTCAGCCAGGGCACCTGCGAGCCCAAGTACGCCCCCGGCTGGCAGGCCCGCGTCGACGGACTCGTCCCCAAGGTCGAGCAGACGGTCCGCGACCTCAAGACCGTCATGCGCGACGCCGGGTACGCCGACGGCGACTACAAGCTCGTCGTCATGGGCTACCCCAGCCCGATCGGCCCCGACTTCTACGACAACCCGGACTTCCCCGGCAAGCTCGCCTGCGGCGGCATGGGCTACGACTCCGACACCAAGTGGGGCCGCAACAGCGCCGTTCCCGCCTTCGAGCGCGGCATGCGCAAGATCGCGGCCGACACCGGGGCCACCTACCTCGACAACTCGCGCCTCTTCAACGGCCACGAGGTCTGCATGGAGGACACCTGGGCCCGGGGCCTCTACATCGACCTCTCCAAGCCCGGCGGCCTCGACGAGAACTCCGTACGCCAGTCCTTCCACCCCAACAGGAGCGGCCACGGCGCCTTCGCGTCCTGCCTCACCCAGATCTACAACTCGGGCCTGCGCGAGGCGAGCTGCGCCGACGTCAACTCCTCCGGCACCCCGACGCTCTTCCCGCTCGCCTGGGACGACGCGTACCAGCCGCTGAAGAACCAGGCGACCGGCAACTGCCTCGACGTCAACGCGTCCGAGTCGGCCAACGGCACCGCCGTCCTCGGCTGGGACTGCCACGGCGGCCGCAACCAGAACTGGTGGTACGACTCCGCCCGGCAGACCGTCCACACCCAGCTCACCCAGGACCGCTGCCTGGACGTCCCGGGCGCCGTCTACCAGACCGGCAAGGCGCTCATCATCTGGAACTGCAGCGGCGCCGCCAACCAGAAGTTCGTCCGTGACGGCGCCACCGTCCGGCCCGCCGCCGCGACCGGACTCTGCCTCACCCAGGGCGCGGCGAAGGAGCCGATCCGGCTCCAGAACTGCGACGGCTCCGCGAACCAGAAGTTCGCGTAAGGGGCAACCCCAGGAACGCCGTGGCCTCCGTCCGGTGCGGGACGGGGGCCACGGCCATGCCCGGAGCGGCGGGGCCTCACCCGAACGGGCGAAGTCGCGCCGAGCACCGGACAATGTGAAGCGTGCCGAGGGGGACCCCCATCCCACGGGAGGCAGGACATGATCCGCAGCTTGAGGACCGGTGCGCTCGGCGTCTGCACGGCGGCGGCCGTCGCGGCCGTCGCCTTCGCCGCCGCCCCCTTTTCCGCCTTCGCAGACGACGGAGAGGGCTTCGAGTTCACGCTCTACGCCAAGCAGGTCCCGCCCCCCGGGACGAACGAGAGCAGCCCGCCGCCCAAGGTCGGGGACCACCCCGTCTTCGCCGACGACCTCTACAAGACCAAGGGCGGCGACACGGTCGGCCGCGACGGCGTGGCCTGCGCCGTGGTGCGCCTCTCAGGCGACCAGGTCGACATGGACTGCGTCGGCACCATCCTCCTCAACGGCGGACCCGGCGGACAGCTCGCCGTCCAGGCCCTCACCACGTTCGACACCTCGAACGACACGCCGGCCGCCTTCGACCTCGCCGTCACCGGCGGCACGGGCGACTTCAAGAACGCGCACGGCTACATCCGCGTGACCCCCGACGGGGACTACGACCGGATGGACTTCCACATCACCAAGCGGTGAGCCCGTTACGACAGCTTGCCGCCGTAGTCCGGGAGCTTGAAGGCGCGTTCGGCGTGGCCGCCGACGAGATCGGTCGTGTTGTTGCCGATGTTCGCGATGATCGTGTAGCCCTTGGCCTCGATCTCGGCGCGCTTCTCGGTCTTGTACGCGCTGACCTCGGCGAACAGGTCGGGCAGCGAGCGCACGTAAAGACCGTCGACCGGATAGCCGGCCTTCTTCAGGTTCCAGTCCGTCAGGGAGTAGATGATCCCGGGCCGGGCCGTGACGAAGAAGACGGCCACCCCGCGCGCGTGGGCGTCGTTGACGAGCGCGCGCACGTCCGCGATGGCCGGGGTCGGCAGCTCCCAGAACGGGTGGAAGTCCGTCTCCAGGGAGCTGTTGTCGATGTCGAGGACGATGGCCTGCTTCTCGCGGCCGGCGTTCTCGGCGCGCGCCTCGATGTACGGGCGGGCCTCGGCGACGACGGCCGCGACGTCGTGGCGCCAGGTCGTGTAGTCGACGCCCGCGAGGGCCGCGGCCGAGGTGACATGGGTGTCGGGGTCGGCGGCGGAGGCGGCGGGCGCGGCGCCGACGACGAGGGCGGCGGTCAGGCCGAGGGTCGCGGCAGTGGTCTTGGCGGAGGGCATGGGGGGCTCCCGAGTGGGTCGAACCGGCTCAGTGTTGACATGCTCGCGACCCATACTGGCCAGTAGGTGACGAGAGGGCTACCGGTCGGTAGCGACTTTCTGAGCGAAGATCGACACACGAGAACGACGACGCCCCCCGGCCGGAAGGGCCGAGGGGCGTCGCGAGAGCCCTGCGAGATCAGGAGCCCCGTGAGATCAGGCGAGACCGGGGCCGCGCACCGGGATGTGCGTGAAGGTCGGCTCCGGGGCCGGGTTCTGGAAGAAGTCGTTGCCCTTGTCGTCGACGACGACGAAGGCCGGGAAGTCCTCGACCTCGATCTTCCAGACGGCCTCCATGCCGTCCTCCTCGTTGTCCAGGACCTCGATCTTCTTGATGCAGTCCTGAGCGAGGCGGGCGGCGGGGCCGCCGATGGAGCCGAGGTAGAAGCCGCCGTGCGTGCCGCACGCGTCGGTGACCTGCTGGGAGCGGTTGCCCTTGGCGAGCATCACCATCGAGCCGCCCGCCGCCTGGAACCGCTCGACGTACGAGTCCATGCGGCCGGCCGTCGTCGGGCCGAAGGAGCCGGAGGCGTAGCCCTCGGGGGTCTTCGCCGGGCCCGCGTAGTAGACCGGGTGGTCCTTCATGTACTGCGGCATGTCCTCGCCGGCGTCGAGTCGCGCCTTGATCTTGGCGTGCGCGATGTCACGGGCGACGACCAGCGGGCCGGTCAGCGAGAGGCGGGTCTTCACCGGGTACTTGGTCAGCTCGGCGAGGACCTGGTCCATCGGCTGGTTGAGGTCGATCTTCACGACGTCCTCGTCCGTGGCCAGGTGCTCCTCGGTCGTCTCCGGCAGGAAGCGCGCCGGGTCGGTCTCCAGTTGCTCCAGGAAGACGCCCTCGGCGGTGATCTTCGCGACGGCCTGGCGGTCGGCCGAGCAGGAGACGGCGATCGCGACGGGCAGCGAGGCGCCGTGGCGGGGGAGGCGGACGACGCGGACGTCGTGGCAGAAGTACTTTCCGCCGAACTGCGCGCCGATGCCGATCTTCTGCGTCAGCTCGAAGACCTTCTCCTCCAGCTCCTTGTCGCGGAAGCCGTGGCCGGTGGCGGCGTCACCCTCGGTGGGCAGCTCGTCCAGGTAGTGCGCGGAGGCGTACTTCGCGGTCTTGAGCGCGAACTCGGCGCTCGTGCCGCCGACGACGATCGCCAGGTGGTACGGCGGGCAGGCGGCCGTGCCGAGCGAGCGGATCTTCTCCTCCAGGAACTTCATCATGGAGGCCTCGTTCAGGACCGCCTTGGTCTCCTGGTAGAGGAAGGACTTGTTGGCCGAGCCGCCGCCCTTGGCCATGAAGAGGAACTTGTACGCGCCGCCGTCGGTCGCGTACAGCTCGATCTGCGCGGGCAGGTTCGAGCCGGTGTTCTTCTCCTCCCACATGGTGACCGGGGCCATCTGCGAGTAGCGGAGGTTCAGCTTGGTGTACGCGTCGTAGACGCCCTTGGACAGGGCCTCCTCGTCGCGGCCGGAGGTCAGCACGTTCTGGCCGCGCTTGCCCATGACGATCGCGGTGCCGGTGTCCTGGCACATGGGGAGCACGCCGGCGGCGGCGATGTTCGCGTTCTTCAGGAGGTCGAGCGCGACGAACTTGTCGTTGCCCGACGCCTCCGGGTCGTCGATGATCCGGCGCAGCTGGGCCAGGTGGGCCGGGCGCAGGAAGTGCTGGATGTCGTGGATGGCCTCGGCGGCCAGCTTGCGCAGCGCCTCGGGCTCGACCTTGAGGAACGTACGCCCGTCGGCCTCGAAGGTGGAGACACCTTCGGAGGTCACCAGGCGGTACGGCGTGGTGTCCTCTCCCAGGGGGAGCAGATCGGAGTACGCAAACTCAGGCATGACGGCGGCCATTCCTCACTCGGCAGACAGCGGCGCGCCGCCTCCGTTGGCGGGCGCGCCCTCCAGCGTATGACGAGGGCGCGGCCCCGATCCTGTGAGGTAAGGCTCACTGGAGGCCGGGACCGTGCCGGAACGGCGTGTTTCGGCGGGGCGACGGGCTACGGGACCGTGGCGATCGGGCGGTGCGGGCCGGCCCACGGCGGGGACGTACGGCGGGACTCCGCGACCGGCTCCCGGACGCCCGCGCCGGAG
>NZ_MWIG01000459.1:0-5325 GCF_002156145.1 Streptomyces sp. NRRL B-24572
TCCCGTACGGGAGTCGACGCCGTAGATCAGGGGCGCGTCCTGGTCGTTGTGCGTCCAGTAGATCCCGGGGTGGGCCCGGCTCGCCGCGAGGCCGCTGGACTCGGTGATCCGGGGGTCCTCGATCGTGAAGTCCCGGTCGGGTTCCTGCCCTTCGGCACGGGCGTGGCCGGCCGGGAGCAGCACCAGGGCGGCGGCCGCGCCGAGGGCGCAGAGAGCAGATCGCATGGGATCAAGCCTGCCACGGCGTGCGGGAAACCCCGGGAAGCTCGGGGAAAACCGCTTGACCAGCATCGGAGCCACTGTCATGGTCGCGCCCATGCCCACTTTCCCCGCTCCCGACGGCACCCTGCTCGCGTACCACGCGTCCGGTTCCGGCGACCCCCTGATCTGCCTGCCCGGCGGCCCCATGCAGGACTCCGTGTACCTGGGTGACCTGGGCGGGCTCGACGCCCACCGGACGCTGATCCGGCTCGACCTGCGGGGCACGGGTGCGTCCGCTGTGCCGGAGGACCCGGCCTCGTACCGCTGCGACCGGCTCGTCGAGGACGTGGAGGCGCTGCGCGTGCACCTCGGGCTCGACACGGTCGACCTCCTCGGGCACTCGGCGGGCGCGAACCTGGCGGCGCTGTACACGGCCCGGCACCCGGAGCGGGTCGCGCGCCTCGTCCTCCTCACCCCTGGTACGGCGGCGGTCGGGCTCGACACGACGGGCGAGGAGCGGCTCGCGGCGGCGCGGCGGGCGTGGCGCGAGGGGGAGCCGTGGTTCGGTCCGGCGTACGCGGCGCTCGAGGAGCTGGCGGCGGGCCGCGGTTCGGCGGAGACCTTCAAGGCGGTCGCGCCGTTCTTCCACGGGACGTGGGACGAGGCCGCGCAGGAGCGGAACGCGGCCATGGTGCGGCAGCGGAACGGGGAGGCCGCCGGCGTCTACGCGAGCGAGGGGGCCTTCGAACCGGCGGCCACGCGGGCGGTGTTCGCGGAGTTCGACCGGCCGGTCCTGGTCGTCGCCGGGGAGGGCGACGCGAACACCCCCGTACCGACGGCCACCGCGTACGCGAACCTGTTCCCGAAGTCCGAGCTCGCGGTCCTCGCGGGGGCCGGGCACTTCCCGTGGCACGACGACGCGGAGTGGACGGCGGCCCGCCTTGCGTCCTTCCTGAAGTAGGCGAGCGGGCCCGTGTCCCGGATCACGTCGAGGTCCGGGACACGGTCCGGGATGATGTGACCATGCGTTTTCTGTTCGTCGGCGACAGCATGACCATCGGACGCGCCGGCGACTGGACCTGGCGTTACCGCATGTGGGAGCACCTGGAGGCGACGCTCCCCGGCGGGTACGAGATCGTCGGCCCGCGCTCCGGTCTGTACGACCCCGCCGCCGACGCCCCGGCCTCGGAGGCGTACCCCGACCCGGCGTTCCCCGCCGACGCCCGGCGTCATCTGGCGGGCTGGGGCGAGGGCTGGCTGCACATGGCGCCCGTGATCGGGGAGGCGGTCACGGCGACCGGGGCGGACGTGCTGTTGGTCTCCCTGGGTCTGATCGACCTGGGTTTCTACACGAACAGCGACCAGACGGAGGAAAACGTCCGGGCGTTCGTCGAGGGCGCCCGGGCCGCGAACCCGCGGGTCCGGGCGGTCCTCCTGCCGGTCATCCCGAACGTCCGCGCCGGGTACGACGCCGCCTTCGCCGCCGAGTGCGCCCGCTTCAACGAGCTGCTCGCGGAGGCGGTCGCCGACCTGGACACGGCGGCCTCGCCGCTGGTCCTGGCGGCGATCCCGGAGTCGTACGACCTGCGGGAGGACACGTACGACGGCACTCACCCGGGCCCCACCGGGGAGCGCAAGCTGGCGGCCGCGTTCGCCGACGCGATGCACCGGGCGTGGGGCCTGGGCGGCCCGTACGCCGGATAGGTGAATCAGGCGGCGCGGGTGAGCCGGTTGGCGAAGGTGGACAGGGTGTACGTACCGACGCCGAGGACGACCTCCAGGGCGTTGCGGCGGGTGTAGCCGGCCTTCGCGAAGGCGGCGAGGTCCTCGTCGCCGACGGCGCCGGAGGAGGCGAGGACGCGGAGGGTGAACGTCCGGACGGCGGCGAGGCGTTCGGCGTCGGGGGCCGGGCCGAGGGCGGCCATCTTGGCCTCGTGCATGTCGACGCAGAGGTGGCACTGGTTGCGCTCGGCGACGGTGAGGATGACGGTCTCGCGGGAGTGCGGGTCGAGGGTGGTGGACTCGAAGATCGCGCTGAGCTTGAGGAAGCCGTCGAGGGTCTCCGGGGAGGTTTCCTTGAGGAGGGCGACGGCGGCGGCGGTGCGGGCAGACATGTCGACGGTTGCGGACAACGCGGATCCCCCGGATCTAGAATGGACAACATGGTTGACCATGTCGCTGGAGAAAACGTAAACCAGGTTGTCGATAAGGGCAAGGGGGTGCCCCACGACACTCCCGGATTCGAGCTGCCCCTGCTCCTCTTCGGCGGCTTCCGCACCCTCATCGAGCAGCTGCACACCCGCCTGGCCGACGAGGGCCACCCCGACATGCGCCCGGCCCACGGCTTCGCCATGCAGGCCGTCGGGGTCCACGGCGCCACCGCCAGCGACATCGGACGGCGGCTCGGCGTCTCCAAACAGGCGGCGGGCAAGACCGTCGACCGGCTGCTCGCCGTCGGCTACGCCGAACGCGCCGACGACCCCGTCGACGCGCGCCGCAAACTCGTCCGGCTCACCCCGCGCGGATACGACGCCCTCGCCCGCTCCGCCGCGATCTTCGACGACCTGCGGGCGGAGTGGATCGCGACCCTCGGCGCGGACCGCGTCCGGGACATGGAGGCGGCCCTGCGGAACGTCGTCCCCGAGGAGACGGCGTTCCGCCTGGACGCCACGAGCTGGATGGGGACCCCCTGAGAAGCGCCCCCGGGAAGCGCCCCCCAGGAAGGGGTCACCAGGCGAAGGCCTCCGGAGACGGGCCCGGGCCCGGGAAGATCTCGTCGAGACCGGCCAGGACCTCCTCGCCCAGCTCAAGCTCCAGGGCGCGCAGCGCGCCCGCCAGCTGCTCCGGCGTACGGGGCCCGACGATCGGGCCGGTGACACCGGGCCGGGTCAGCAGCCAGGCCAGAGCGGTCTCGCCCGGCTGGAGACCGTGCTTGTCGAGCAGGTCCTCGTAGGCCTGGAGCTGCGCCCGCACCGCCGGGTCGGCGAGCGTGGCCGCCGCGCGGCCCTCGGTGCGTCGCTTGCCCTCGACCTCCTTCTTCAGGACGCCGCCGAGGAGGCCGCCGTGGAGCGGGGACCAGGGGATGACCCCGAGGCCGTACTCCTGGGCGGCGGGGATGACCTCCATCTCGGCGCGGCGCTCGAAGAGGTTGTAGAGGCACTGCTCGCTGACGAGCCCGACCGAGCCCCGCCGGGAGGCCACCTCGTTGGCCTGGGCGATCTTGTACCCGGGGAAGTTCGAGGAGCCCGCGTACAGCACCTTGCCCTGCTGGATCAGCACGTCGACGGCCTGCCAGATCTCCTCGAAGGGAGTGGCCCGGTCGACGTGGTGGAACTGGTACAGATCGATGTAGTCGGTCCCGAGCCGCTTGAGACTGGCCTCCACGGCCCGCCGGATGTTGAGCGCGGAGAGCTTGTCGTGGTTGGGCCAGGCCTCGCCGTCGGGGCCCATGTTCCCGTACACCTTGGTGGCGAGGACCGTACGGTCACGGCGGCCGTCGCCCTTGGCGAACCAGGAGCCGATGATCGACTCCGTACGCCCCTTGTTCTCCGCCCACCCGTACACATTGGCCGTGTCTACGAAGTTCAGACCTGCGTCGAGCGCGGCATCCAGGATGCCGTGACTTGTCGGTTCGTCTGTCTGGGGACCGAAGTTCATCGTGCCGAGGACGAGTCGGCTGACCTTGAGTCCGGTGCGTCCGAGCTGGGTGTACTCCATGGACGTCAAGCCAACTGCTTGGAGCGCACTCGAAGCAAGGGCCTTCCCACGACGTGGGTACGGAGGGTTACCGACCGACCAGGGAGGTCACCGCGACAATCGCGAACATCAGTACGAGCACGCCGGCCATGATTCGGTTTCGGGTCTTCGGATCCACCCGACGAGGTTAACCCGACCGTTCCTCCCGCCCCTCAAGGGGCCAGGCGCCGACCGTCTCGTACCGGGGCTGTGCGCCCGGCACCCCGCCCCCCGGCAGGTTCGACCGTACGAGTGCCAGCTCACCGACCCGCCACCGCGCGCCCTCGAACCCGCCGAGCTCCTCCACGAACGAGCCGAGCGCCACCCCGTCCCCCCGCGCACGGCCGACGGTCAGGTGCGCCTGGTAGCGGCGGTGCTCGTCCATCGGAACCCCGGCCCGGCGCGCGGCGGCGTCGGACCGCTCGGCGAGGAGCCGCAGCAGGTCCAGATCCCCGGCGACCCCGACCCACAGGGCCCGCCGCCCGAAGTGCCCGCCGGCGTGCAGCCGCAGCGAGAACGGCGGCGTCCGGTGCGCGGCCCTCTCAAGGCGTGCCCGCAACTCGGGCAGCAGCTCCTCGTCGACCTCCCCCATGAAGGCCAGGGTGAGGTGCCAGCCGGGCCGAGAGGTCCAGCGGAGCCGTTCCGCACCGGGCAGCCGGTGCAGCCGGTCGATGACGCGACCGAGCTCGTCCAGACACTCCGGGGAGGGCACGACGGCGGCGAAAAGCCTCATGCCAGAAGTCTGGCACCCACTAACGTCTCCGGCATGAAGATCCGGAAGGGCGGGGCCGAGGACCTCCCCGCGATACTCGCGATACTCGACAGCGCCGTGGTCTGGCTCAACGGCAGGGGGATCACCGCCCAGTGGGGCACGGAGAGCTTCTCCGGACGCCCCAAGGCGGTGGAGCAGGTCGCACGGACGATGTCCGAGGGCGATCCGTGGATCGTCGAGATCGACGGCGTACCGGCGGGCACGATGACGCTGACGCCGCACCCCGGCCAGTACGTCGAGCCCGCGGCCGAGCCCGAGGTGTACGTCCGCCTCCTGGCGACGGACGCCCGCTTCCACGGCCACGGAGTGGGAGCGGCGCTCCTCGCCCACGCGGCGGAGGAGACCCGGCGCCAGGGAGTCTCCCTCCTCCGGGTGGACTGCTTCGCGGGCAGCGAGGGCCGCCTGATCGAGTACTACGAAGGCCAGGGTTTCACCCGCACGGAACCGTTCCAGGTCGGCGACTGGCCGGGGCAGGTCCTGGAACGGCGGTTCTGAGAACGACGTCGGGAGGGGCCGGAGCGGGGGAGGCGGTGTTTGGTCCGGACGTGAAAGCGTCTTGAACTCGCGCGAAGCGCGGTGAGACGCAGTCCGGACACCGCCTCCCCCGCTCCGGCCCC
>NZ_MWIG01000046.1:0-8944 GCF_002156145.1 Streptomyces sp. NRRL B-24572
CCGCCGGGGCGCCCGTGGAGGTCATCGACCTGCCCCCGGACGGCTGACCCCCCTATGCATCCCGAGTCTCCGCCACCACTCCGTCAGGACCCGACCATGACGCATCCCGACCCGCTCCGGCTCCTCGCCGTACGCGACACCCCGCTCTCCCTCGACGAGGTGTACGCGGCGGTGGGCGACGACGCCGCCGGAGGCACCGCCCTCTTCGTCGGCACCGTGCGCGACCACGACGACGGGAAGCCGGTGACCTCCCTGGCGTACTCCGCCCACCCCGGCGCCGAGGCCGAGCTGCGCCGCGTCGCCGAGAAGGTCGCCGCCGACTTCCCCGTCCGCGCCCTCGCCGCCGTCCACCGCACCGGCCTGCTCGCCGTGGGCGAGATCGCCGTCGTCGCGGCCGTCTCCTGCCCGCACCGCGCGGAGGCCTTCGCCGCCTGCCGACGGCTGGTCGACGACCTCAAGCACCAGGTGCCGATCTGGAAGCAGCAGCTGTTCGCGGACGGTGCCGAGGAGTGGGTCGGCGCGTGCTGACCGGCCCGCGGCGCGCGGCCGCCCGCCTGGGGAGCGCGCTCTCCCCGAGGGGCGCGCTCGCCCTGCAGAGCGTGGACGGCGCCCTGTCCTTCGCCCTGCGCGCCGCACTCGCCATGGCGCTGCCCGCGCTGCCGATGGCGCTCGCAGGGCGGGCCGACCAGGCCGTCTACACGATGCTGGGCTCCTTCACCACCACCTTCGGCCGCAACCTGCCCTACGCGCGCCGTGCCCGCGTGCTCGCCGTCGTCGCCGTGGCGATGACCGCCTGCGTGGGCTGCGGCGCGGCGCTCGCCGCCTGGGCCCATCCCCGGGACGGGGGAGCGGGCGCCGCCGTGACCGTCGCGGCCACGGCCCTGGTGGCCGGACTCGCGAAGTTCGCCTGCGACGCGGCCCGGCTCGGCGGGCTCGGCGCGGTGCTGCTGCTGTTCTCCTTCACGGTGGCGGCCAACGGCACCTCGACCCCCGCCGACGTCCTGCCCCAGGCCGGACTGGCCGCCTGCGGCGCGGCCGTCGCCTGGATCCTCGCCGTGGCGGGCCGGTTCGTGCACCCGGACCGCCCGCAGCGGCTCGCCGTCGCCGCGGCCCTGCGCGAACTCGCCGACCTGTGGGACGCGGCCGACGCGAGGGACCGCACCCGCCTCGTACGGCACCGGGCGACCGCCGCAGTCCTCCAGGCGTACCGCACGCTCGGCGTGCTGCCCCCTTCGGGCACCGAGTGGCGTGGCCGGGGCGACACCTGCGTCCGCCTCACCGACCTCTCCTGGTCGCTGCTCGTCGGCTCCGCCCGCCGCCCGCCCAGCGACCCCACCGGCCTGGCCCGCGCCCTGCGCCGCCAGGCCAAGCTGCTCGCAGGCCGCCGCCGGCGGGCCCCGCGGCTCCTGCCCGAGCTGGCGCTCCCGGTCCTGATCGCCCAGGCCGGCATGCTCGCCCGCCCAGGGCCCGGGCCCGGCACCGGAGTCACCGGCCCCGGGCCGGTCCCGGTCGATCCGACCACCCTGCGCGCCACCGAACTCCGGGCCGCCGCCCTGGTGGCCGGACCGGCCCACGGCCGCGCGGCCGTCCTCCTCGTGCCCGCCCTGCGGATGGTCCTCGGCACCGGCGTCGCGGGCGGGGCGGCCCTCCTCCTCGGCCTCGGGCACGGCTACTGGGCGGCCATCTCCGCCGCCGCCGTCCTCCACTCGGTCAACGTGCGGACGGCGGCCCAACGGGCCGTGCAGCGCACCCTGGGCACGGTCGCGGGCCTCTTCCTCGCCCTCGGCGTCCTCGCCCTGGGGCCCGAGCCGGTGACGCTCGTCCTCGTGATCGTGCTGTTCGAGTTCCTCCTGGAGTACGTCGTCGCCCGCAACTACGGTCTCGGCGTCGTCTTCCTCACCCCGCTCGCGCTGCTCCTGACCGATCTGGCCGCACCCGTGCCGACCGGCGCGCTCGTGCAGGACCGGGCGCTGGGCAGTGTGCTCGGGATCGCGATCGCACTGGGCTGCGCCCTGCTGGTGGTCCACGACCGGGCGGCGGTACGGGCGGAGCGCGCGCTCGCCGCCTGCACGGCTGCCTCGGAGCGGGCCGAACGCGCCCTGGAGGAGGGCGACGTCCGGGCGTTCCCGCTCGTGCAGACAGGCCTCGCGGCGGCCGCGGTGGAGCTGCGCGAGGCCGATGACGCCGCGGCGGGCGAGCTCTGGCAGGCGGAGATCGACCCCACCGAGCTCGCCGCCGCCGAACGGCGCGCCTACCTCCTCCTGGACCGGCTGGTCCGTAACGGATGACGGAACGTCAGGAGGCGGGCGCGATCGTCACCTTGACGTGCTTCATGATCGGCTGGTCGCTCTGGGTGCTGTAGTCGCCCAGGGCGCACAGCACGTTCATCTCCGGCATGTAGCCGGCGGCGCAGCCGCGCGGGATGTCGTACGGGACCGCGAGGTAGCCCTTCAGATGCCGTCGGCTGCCGTCCTTCGCGGTGCTCGTGATGTCCACCGGCGCCATGTCGGCGATCCCGCGCTCGCGCATGTCCGCCCGGTTCATGAAGACCAGCGTGCGGCAGTTCTTGATGCCCCGGTAGCGGTCGTCGTCCGAGTAGATGGTGGTGTTCCACTGGTCGTGGGAGCGCATGGTGCCGAGCGCCAGGGTGCCGGGGGCGGGCACCACGTCGGGCAGTTCGGCGCTGGAGAACTCGGCGCGCCCGGACGGGGTGAGGAAGACCAGCTCGCGGGCGGGCTGCTTGATGCGGAAGCCGAGCGGCAGCCGTACCCGCCGGTTGAAGTCCTCGAAGCCGTCGAGCGCGCGGGCCATGGTGTCCCGGATGCGGTCGTAGTCCTCGACGTACCACTCCCAGGGCGTGGCGCTGTCGGGCAGCGCGGCGCGCGCCATTCCGGCGATGATGGCCGGTTCGGAGAGCAGGTGCGGCGAGGCGGGCTTCTTCATGCCGATGGACAGGTGCACCATGCTCATCGAGTCCTCGACCGAGGTGCTCTGGATCCCCTTGCGCTGGTGGTCCTTCTCGGTCCGGCCGAGGCAGGGCAGGATGAGCGCCTGGCGGCCGTGCACGATGTGGCTGCGGTTCAGCTTGGTGCTGACCTGGACGGTGAGCTCGCAGTTGCGCAGCGCCGCGTAGGTGTACGGGGTGTCGGGGGCCGCGAGCGCGAAGTTGCCGCCCATGCCGACGAAGACCTTGATGTCGCCGTCGTGCATGGCCTTGATGCTGTTGACGGTGTCCTTGCCGTGCGCGCGGGGCGGTTCGATCTCGCAGACCTCGGCGAGCCGGTCGAGGAACTCCTCGCCGGGGCGGTGGTCGATGCCGCAGGTGCGGTTGCCCTGGACGTTGCTGTGGCCGCGTACGGGGGAGGGGCCCGCGCCCTCCCGGCCGAGGTTGCCGCGGAGCAGCAGCAGGTTGACGATCTCCCGGACGGTGTCGACGCCGTGCTCGTGCTGGGTGATGCCGAGGCACCAGCTGACGATGGAGCGGTCGGCCTCCCCGTACACCCGCGCGGCCTTGAGGATGTCGTCCCTGCTCAGCCCGGACTGCCGTTCCAACTCCTCCCACGGCGTGGCCTCGCACCGGGCGCGGTACTCCTCGAAGCCGGAGGTGTGCCGCTCGATGAACTCCCTGTCCAGGGCCTTCGGGTCGGTCGACGACTGCTCCAGGATCGCCTTCGCCATGCCCCGTACGAGCGCCATGTCGCCGCCGATGCGCGGCTGGAGGTTCAGGGTGCTGGTCTTCGTCGTCTTGAACAGGGCCATGTCCGTGAAGTCGTGCGGGACGATGGTCCGGGTGGCGGCGGCCTCGACGAGCGGGTTGACGTGCACGATCTGTGCGCCGCGCTGGTGGGCCTCGGCGAGGGCGGTGAGCATCCGGGGCGCGTTAGAGGCGGCGTTGACGCCGAAGATGAACAGCGCGTCGGCGGTCTCCCAGTCCTGGAGGTCGACCGTGCCCTTGCCGGTGCCCAGGGAGGCCTGGAGGGCGCGGCCGCTGGCCTCGTGGCACATGTTGGAGCAGTCGGGCAGGTTGTTCGTGCCCAGCTCGCGGGCCATCAGCTGGTACAGGAAGGTGGCCTCGTTGCCGAGCCGGCCGGAGGTGTAGAAGGTGGCCTGGTTCGGGTCGTCCAGGCCGCGCAGGGTGCGGCCGACGAGCGCGAAGGCCTCCTTCCAGCTGATCGGGACGTAGTGGTCCGACTCCGCGTCGTAGACCATCGGCTCGGTGAGGCGGCCCTCGTTCTCCAGGTCGTAGTCGCTCCACCCGGCGAGCTCGGTCACCGAGTGGGCGGCGAAGAACTCGCGCCCGACCCGCTTGCGGGTCATCTCCCAGGTGACGTGCTTGATGCCGTTCTCGCAGATGTCCAGGTGGAGGCCCTTGGTGTCGTCGGGCCAGGCGCAGCCGGGACAGTCGAAGCCGGTGTTCTCGTGGTTCATCCGCATGATCGCGCGCGGGCCGTCGACCAGCGCGCCCTCGCGCACGAGGAAGTTCGTCACGCTCTTCGCGGCGCCCCAGCCGGCGGCCGGGTGGTGGTACGGACGGAACTCGGGTTCGCCCTCGGGGGTCGGTCCCACCCGGGGTTCCCGCTCGTCCCGGGCGGTGGTCTCGTCCTGGTCGGTGCTCAAGGCGTTTCACCCTCTCGCCCTGCGGACGCATGGGCATGGTGGGACATGAGGACCCCTTCGAGCAGGCTAAGCCCGCTGTTCGGCGCCTGCCACCCGCACCGCAGCGCGGCGGTGTGCCGGGCTGCGGTGCGGATCATGCGCACCTACGCTGACGCTGTCCCTTTCATCCACCTTTCGTCGATCTCCCGTGGGAGCGCCATGGCCGTACCCCAGTCCGTCATCGCCCCGCCCTCGCGTGCGGCCGTCTTCCTGGTGGCCACCGTCAACCCGGGCGGCGAGAACGCGGTGCGGGAGGCGCTCCAGGACCTGACGGGACTGACCCGTTCGGTGGCGTTCCGGGCCCCCGACGCGCACCTCACCTGCGTCGCCGGCATCGGCTCCGAGGGATGGGACCGGCTCGTCGGCGGCCCCCGCCCCCATGAACTGCACCCCTTCACACCCCTGCAAGGCCCCCGGCACCGCGCCCCGGCCACCCCCGGCGACCTGCTCTTCCATCTGCGGGCCCGGCGCCTGGACCTCTGCTTCGAACTGGCCCGGCACATCGTGGCCGCCCTGGGCACCGCGGTGACCGTCGTCGACGAGGTGCACGGCTTCGCCTACTTCGACGACCGGGACCTCCTCGGTTTCGTCGACGGCAGCGAGAACCCCGAGGGCGTGACGGCCGCCGACGCGGTCCACATCGGCGACGAGGACCCGCACTTCCGGGGCGGCAGCTACGTGGTCGTCCAGAAGTACGTGCACGACATGGCGGCCTGGGACGCGCTCACCGTCGAGCAGCAGGAGCACGTCATCGGGCGCGGCAAAGGCTCCAACATCGAACTGTCCGACGACGTCAAGCCCGCGGACTCGCACGTCGCACTGAACACGGTCACCGACGAGAACGGCGTCCAGCAGCAGATCTTCCGCGCGAACATGCCCTTCGGGCGGATCGGCGCCAGCGAGTTCGGCACCTACTTCATCGGCTACGCGCGCACCCCCGCCGTCACCGAACGGATGCTCCGCAACATGTTCCTCGGCGAGCCGCCCGGCACCACGGACCGCATCCTCGACTTCTCCCGCGCGGTGACCGGCGGCCTCTTCTTCGTGCCGAGCGCCGACCTCCTCGACGACCTCCCCGCCCCGCTGGCCGCCGCAGCTCCCGGGGAGACCCTCGGCATCGGCAGCCTGAAAGGAGCCCTGGCCCCATGACGCCCCCCGAGTCCACCAGCAACCTCCACCGCGAACTCGCCCCGATCACCGCCGCCGCGTGGGCCGAGATCGAGGAGGAGGCCCGCCGCACCTTCCGCCGCAACGTCGCGGGCCGCCGCGTCGTCGACGTCCCCGACCCGGCGGGCCCCGAGCTCTCGGCCGTCGGCACGGGCCACCTCTCCGACCTGGCGGAGCCAGCGCCCGGTGTCAGGGCGCGGCTGCGCGAGGCCCGGCCCCTCGTCGAGGTACGGGTGCCGTTCACCGTCGACCGGGCCGCCGTCGACGACGTCGAGCGCGGCTCCAAGGACTCCGACTGGCAGCCCGTCAAGGACGCGGCCCGCGCCCTGGCGCTCATCGAGGACCGCATGGTCTTCGAGGGGTACGAGGCCGCCGGCGTCGAAGGGCTGCGCGGCCGCACTTCCAACCCCGTGCTGCGGCTGCCGACCGAACCCCTCGACTACCCCGACGCCGTCAGCCGGGCCCTCACCGCCCTGCGGCTCGCCGGCGTCGACGGTCCGTACGCGCTGCTGCTGGGCGCCGACCAGTACCGGGCCGTCAGCGAGACCTCCGACCACGGCTATCCGATCGCGGCCCACCTCGCCCGGATGCTCGACGGCCCCCCGATCTGGGCGCCCGCCCTCGACGGCGGCTTCGTCCTCTCCACCCGGGGAGGCGACTTCGAACTGCGCCTCGGCCAGGACGTGGCGATCGGCTACACCTCGCACGACGCGAGCAGCGTCGAGCTGTACCTCCAGGAGACCCTGACGTTCCTGGCCTACACGGACGAGGCAGTCGTCGTCCTGGAGGCCTGAGCGGTGGACCGGGCTCTGCGCGGCGCCGTGCCCAGGCTCGCCGCCTCGGCGCTCGCCGGCGCGGCGACCGGCGCCGTCGTCGCCGCCCTGACCCACACGCCGATGGGGGTCCTCGCCGGCATCGCCGCCGCCGAGACCCTCTTCGTCGTCACCGGCTGGCTCGTCCTGTGGCCCATGGACGCCACCACGACCCACCGGAACGTCCGGCGCGAGGAGTTCCGGCCGCTCGTCGAGGAACTCGTCGTCGTCGCGACCTCCCTGTGCGGGCTCGTCGGCATCGTCGTCCTGCTCCTGGTGGGCAAGAAGACCGACCTGAGCCACGCGGCGGCAGCGACGGCGCTCTGCGGCGTCTTCATGGCCTGGGCGGCGCTCCACCTCATGTACGCCACCCGGTACGCGTACCTCTACTACGCCCTCAGCCCCGGCGGCGGGATCGACTTCAACTCCCAGTCCCCGCCGAAGTACAGCGACTTCCTCTACTTCAGCTTCAACCTCGGCATGACCTACCAGGTCTCCGACACGAACGTCTCCAGCCCCACGGTCCGCTCGGTCGTCCTGCGGCACTGCCTGCTGTCGTACGTCTTCGGGGCGAGCATCCTGGCCACCACCATCAACCTGGTCTCCGGCATCGTCACGGGCGGCTGACCCGTGCCCCGCCGATGTTCAGCGCCGCCACCACGGCTCGCGTACGTAGCGGCTCTCCTCGCTCGTGCACCCGAGGCCGTCGGAGATCTGCTCCGAGTCCAGGTTCCAGCCGACGACGCCGCTGCCCTTGCGGCTCAGCTCGATCAGACGGTCGCTCTCCGTCCGTGTGCCGTACGTGACCCGGCACTCGACGATCGACGTCCACGCCTGCCCGTCCAGCGCCGAGACGAACGCCAGGAACGGCAGCACGAGCACCGTCAGGGAGAGCGCCACCCACTGCTCCACGCCGGCGGCCCGGCGCAGCCAGGAGGGCGGCCGGTAGCCGGGGTCGTGATGGGCCTGCTCCGGTCCGTGCCGGTGGCGCGGCCGACGCCGGCCCGTGCGGTACTCCACGACCACGCCCTGCCGCAGCGCGAAGGCGGTGAGTCCGGTGGCGAGCCCCCACCACGGCCCGAAGAAGCAGGCGTCGATGATTCCCACGGCGACCGGGTTGACGAGCGTGAGCGCCGCCCGCCGGACGGCCCGCGCCGTCCCGCTCCCGAGGGGGACCGCCCCGCGCGCGGCGAACACGGCGAAGATCACACGGGAGACGACGACGCCCAGCACCGACCCGAGCAGCGGGTCCGTGATCACCATGCCGATCAGGATGTCCGGCCAGTTCGCCGGTTCCATGCCGACGAGGACGTCGCGGACGGCGTCGCCACCGCCGACCGTGTACGCGAGCTTCGTGACGGGCACCGCGACGGCCAGCGCCACCAGGACCGTGTGCCCGGGGCCGCCCTTGCGGTCGGCCTCCCGGACCTGTTGCCGATCCGCCCCGGGGGAGTCGGTCTCCCGCACGGCGCCCTCCCGCACGGCGCCGTCAGCCGAGCGAGACCACGACCGCGGTCGCCCGGCCCTCGGGTGTGTCGTACGTGACGGTGTCGCCGGCGCGGTGGCCGAGCAGGGCCCTGCCGAGCGGGCTGTCGGCGGTGACCAGGGTCGCGTCGAGGGCGTTCGCGAGCTCGCCGATCTGGACGGTCGACTCGGTGCCGTCCGCGAACCGCACGGTCACGCTGCTGCCCACGCCGACCGCGCCGGTGGACGGAGCCCCCGCCACGGCCCCCTCCCGGAGTCGCCCCTCGATCTCGGTGATGCGGCCGGCGAGCCGGTCGAGCTCGTCGGCGCGCTGCAACTCGTCGGCCTGGTCGGCCCGGTCGCCGACCTCGTCGCCACCGCCGCCCCGCAGCGTGACGGCGACGGCCTCGCGTTCGGTGCGCAGATCGGCGAGTTCGCGCTCCAGCGCCTCACGGGCGACGGCGCTGAGGGGCTCGGGTCCACCGGTCATTGCTGCTCCCGATTCTGCGGCGGCACGGACGCGTGCCCGGAGGGTCATTCAGGACAATTCGGAGATTATCAGTCGGGTGGTGGAGAGGGGCGGGGGACGCGCGTCAGTTCCCGCTCGGACTCGCCTCCGGCTCCGTCACCGGGATGTCGAAGACGTGGCCCGGGGTCACGATCCGGGTGATCGCCTGCCCGAAGAGCGTGCTGGGCTCGTTGTTGTCGTGCAGCACGTCCGTGTTGAGGAGGACGACCAGGGTGGCCTTCGCCTCCGGCAGATAGATCGTGAGCGACTCGTAGCCCGGCAGGGAGCCGTTGTGGCCGATCCAGCCCTGGACGTCGAAGATGCCGAGGCCGTAGCC
>NZ_MWIG01000460.1:0-33164 GCF_002156145.1 Streptomyces sp. NRRL B-24572
CACCGCCCGCGGACTGCGCGATGCCGTCGAGGAGCAGATCGGCCGCCTGCACCAAGGGGCCCCGCTCGACGAGGTCGGAGCGGCCATCCGCTCGCTCTTCCTCGCGCAGCAGCTGCCCGCGCCCCTGCGGGACGCCCTTCTCGGCGCGTACGAGCGGTTGGCCGAGGAGAGTGGCCGAGAGACGCCCGAAGTGGCCGTACGCAGCAGCGCGACGGCCGAGGACCTGCCCGAGGCGAGCTTCGCAGGACAGCAGGAGACCTATCTGAACGTACGAGGACCCGAGGCGCTCCTCGACGCGTGCCGGCGCTGCTACGCGTCCCTGTTCACCGACCGGGCGATCGACTATCGCGAGCGGATGGGTTTCGACCACCTCGCCGTCGCCCTCTCCGTCGGCGTCCAGCTCATGGTCCGCTCCGATCTCGCCGGCGCCGGGGTCGCCTTCACCCTCGACCCGGAGAGCGGCTTTCCCGAGGTGATCGTGGTGAGCGCCGCCTGGGGCCTGGGAGAGACCGTCGTCAGCGGCCGGGTCGACCCCGACGAGTACACGGTGTTCAAGCCCGGCATGAAGGACCCCTCCCTCAACCCCGTGATCGACGTGCGGATCGGCACCAAGCGGCTGAAGACCGTGTACGCGGACACCGGCCTGACACGCACGGTCGACACCCCCGACACCGAACGGAACCGACGGGTACTCGCCGACGCGGAGATCCGCGAGCTCGCCGGGTGGGCGGCAGCGGTAGAGGAGCACTACGGCTGCCCGATGGATATCGAATGGGCCAAGGACGGCCTCACCGGCGAGCTCTGGATCGTCCAGGCGCGCCCTGAGACCGTGCAGTCCCGCCGGCGGTCCACGACCCTGCGACGCTGCCGGCTGACCGTCGCCCCTGGCGAACCCCTCGTGGAGGGAATCGCGGTCGGCGAGGCCATCGGCCAGGGTCTCGTCGTCGCCCTCGACGCCCCCGTCGACCTCGACCGCTTCCCGGAGGGCGGCGTTCTTGTCACCCGCGTCACCGACCCCGACTGGGAACCGGTCATGAAGCGGGCATCGGCGATCGTCACCGACCACGGCGGACGCACCTCGCATGCCGCCATCGTCAGCCGCGAACTCGGCGTCCCCGCCGTTGTCGGCACCGGCAACGGCACCCGGGTCCTTGAGGAGGGCAGGCAGGTGACCGTCTCGTGTGCCGAAGGCGAGCGCGGACGGGTTCACGACGGCCTGCTCGCGTACGAGGAGATCCTGACCGACCTCGCGGAACTGCCCGCCACGCGCACCCGGGTGATGCTCAACCTGGCCGACCCGTCGGCCGCGTTCCGCTGGTGGAGGCTCCCAGCCGATGGAGTGGGGCTTGCACGTCTCGAGTTCATCGTCGCCCACCAGGTGAAGGTCCACCCGATGGCCCTGCTCCACCCGGAACGGCTCGATCCACATGACCGTCAGGTGATCGACCGGCTCACCGAGGGGTACCTGGACCGCGGACAGTACTTCGTCGAGCGCCTGGCCAACGGGATCGCCCGGATCGCCGCTTCCCGCTGGCCGACCCCCGTCGTCGTCCGGACCAGTGACTTCAAGACGAACGAGTACGCCAAGCTGCTCGGCGGTCGGCCCTTCGAACCGGACGAGGCCAATCCGATGATCGGCTGGCGCGGTGCGAGCCGCTACTACAGCGACGGTTACCGCGAGGGATTCGCCCTCGAATGCCGTGCGCTGCGCCGGGTCCGTGAGGGGATGGGACTGACGAACGTGGTCGTCATGATCCCCTTCTGCCGGACGCTCGGCGAGGCGGACCGAGTGCTCGGGGTGATGGCGCAGGAGGGACTCGTACGAGGCGAGAACGGCTTGCGCGTCTACGTCATGGCGGAGATACCGGCCAACATCATCCTCGCCCAGGACTTCGCGGAACGCTTCGACGGCTTCTCGATCGGCAGCAACGACCTCACCCAGCTCACCCTCGGTGTCGACCGCGACTCCGAGGCCCTCGCCCACGTCTTCGACGAGCGAGACCCCGCCGTCGTCCGCAGTGTCCAGACCCTCGCCGCCCGCGCCCACGCGGCCGGCCGCCCTGTCGGACTGTGCGGGCAGCGGCCCAGCGACGATCCGGCGTTCACCGCGATTCTGGTCGACGCGGGCCTCGACTCCATCTCCGTGGCACCGGACAGCTTCGCAGCCGTCAAACGGCACGTGGCCCGCGCGGAGGCGACGCTTGAGAGCGGAACCGGTCCAAAGGAGGAGTGACCATGCCCAGGAGGACACGGGACCGACTGGCCCGGGACACCTGGCCGACGGCCGAGCTCGGTCGACCGGCGGCTACAGATGCGCGGCGTGGTCGCCCCAAGAAGCACCAGCCGCCCGCAGAGGGAGTGAACCGGAGCCCCCGGCGCGCGGTGCACACCATCAGGGTGTCGACGCTCTTCCTCTGAAGCAACGGCGAATCGGCGGGATCGTGAGTAGGGGGCCTGAAAGGAGGACGCGGCCATGACGACCGCAAGGGAAATCATGCACACCGGTGCGAGCTGCGTGCAGGAGGGCGAAACCCTGATGGATGCCGCTCGGCGCATGAGCGAACTGGATGTCGGCGCGCTGCCCATCTGCGGGCCGGACAACCGGCTGCACGGCATCATCACCGACCGGGACATCGTGGTGAAATGCCTCGCCAAGGGCAAGGACCCCCACCACATGACGGCCGGGTACCTCGCCCAGGGCAAGCCGATCACCGTGGACGCGGACGCCGACAGCGAGAAGGTGCTCCGCACCATGCAGGACCACCGCATCCGCCGCGTGCCCGTGATCGACGACCACCGCCTGGTCGGCATGATCAGCGAGGCGGACCTGGCCCGGCACCTTCCGGAGGAATTGGTGGGCCACTTCGTCGAGGAGATCTGCGGCTGACGGCACCGGAGCCGTGGCGCCATGGGCCGGTTGGTCCAGGTGCGGCCCGTTCGGCCCCGTCGGACAGCCCCCTTGGACGCTGCGCCATGTGACCTCGCGGGCGGACGATTGGGTTACGGAGCCGGACCGGCCCCGTAACCCGGGCCACCGCCCGTCCGTACCGACTCGGGTCCACGACGACCGTCCGAGGGCCCCGGAACGAGGAGCAGAACAATGGCCGGAGGCAAGGTGGAACGCAGGCACAGCCGCTTCCCCGACTTCAACGACTGGTTCAACCGGGAGTTTCCTGGGCTGCCCGGGTGGCGGCCCGCGACGGCCGCTCATTCCATTCCGGTGGAGGTGACCAGCGGCGCCGACGGGTACGTGCTGCGGGCCGAGCTGCCCGGGATGGACCCGGACGACTTCACGATCACCGTCGACGACGACCTGATCACGGTGAGTGCGGAGCACAGCGAGAGCGAGGAGGACAAAGAGCACTCGGAGTTCCGCTACGGATCGTTCCGCCGGACCGTGCGTCTCCCGGCCACGATCCCGGCCGACGACGTCGAGGCGTCGTACGCGGACGGCATCCTCACCCTCCGCGTCCCGATGCCCGAAGAGGAGACCGGCGCCGCACGCACCATCCCCGTGAAGCGAGGCGGCACCCCACCCGGGGGCACCACGCGGTGAACCCCGAGCGAGTGCTGGTCGCCCATGGGCGCAAGCACGTGGCGACCATGGAGATCGCCGACGCGGTCGGCCGGACGCTTCGGGCCGACGGCTTCGAGGCCGTCGTCCTGTCGGCCCACACCATTTCCGACGCCGGCGGGATCCAGGAACGGGCTCACCACAGGGGAACCGACCTCGACACCATGTGCTGAATGGTGTCGCCGGCCTGTCAGGGAGGCCACCCCACCCAGAGGTGCGACATGGACCACCACAAGCGGTCGGAACCGCGGCTCACGCCGTCCGGACGGGGACCTGGCGGACGCGCCGCTCTGATCCTCGTCCGGATGATCTCCCTGATCTGCGGTGCCGTGGCCGCCGCGAGCCCGTGGAGTACCGGAGCCAAGGCCGACCGTGAACTCGCCCCCCACCGCCATCGGGTGCAGGCGACCACCACCGGGCCGGCCGAGGATCCGCCCGTCGCCACCCGGTTCGGGTCGAGACCGCGCTCCGTCGCACCCGCGGTCTGTGAACAGCCCGATCGCGTCAGTCGGTCCGGCACCGTCCACGTCCCTCCGCGGACGCCCCAGGGTCGCACGGTGACGATCTGGGTGGACGACACCGGCACCCCCGCTCGCCCCCCGGGCAGTGCCGCCGACCGTGCGCTGACCCCGGTCTCGGGCGGAGGCGTCGCCACGGCCGCCGTCGGAGCGATGGGGGCGGGCGCTCTCCTCTCCGTACGACGGCGGACCGAAGTCCGTCGGCTCGCGGCCTGGGAACGGGAGTGGGAACGGGGCGAACCCGTGTGGGCCGGTCGATTCCGCCCGGGGCGCGCTCCGGAGGCCGACGATGGCTGACCGCGCAGCCACGGGGCGGGCCGGTACCCCTAACGAGGCACTGCCCTTCGACCCCAGCGAGCCCCTGCCCAGGCTGCGCCGGGAACTCGCCACCGGACCGGACGGGCTGTCCGCCCGCGAGGCCGCGCGCCGCCTCGCCGTCCACGGACCCAACGAGGTCCGACGCAAGGCGCGTTCCTCCTTCGCGCGGGAGCTGACCGGACAGCTGGTCCACCCCCTCGCACTGCTGCTCTGGGCCGCAGCCGCGCTGGCCTTCGTCGCGGACCTCGGAGTGCTCGGCTGGGCGATCCTGGCGGTCATCGCCGTCAACGCGGCCTTCGCCCTGCTTCAGGAACGGCAGGCCGAACGAGCGGTGGAGACCCTCGCACGCTATCTGCCCGAGCACGCCCTCGCCGTGCGCGACGGCCGGCCCCTCACCGTGGAGGCCCGCGACCTGGTGCCGGGCGACGTGATCCTCCTGGAAGAGGGCGACAAGATCCCTGCCGACGCGCGCGTCAGCGAAGGCGGAGTGGAAGTCGATCTCTCGATGCTCACGGGGGAGTCCGTGCCGGCCGAGCGCATGGCCGCGGCGGGGCTCCTCGGCGCTCCGCTGCTGGAGGAGCCCAACCTCGTCTTCAGCGGCACGACCTGCGTCGAGGGACAGGCCCGGGCGGTCGTGTTCGCCACCGGCAACCACACCGAGCTCGGTCGGATCGCCGCCCTCAGCCAGCGGACCCGGCGCGAGGCGAGCCCGTTGGAACGACAGGTCAAAAAGGTCGCTTGGCTCATCGCCGGCGTCGCCACGGGCATGGGGGCCCTCTTCCTGGTCCTGGGCGTGGCTGTCGGACTGCCGGTGACCGACTCCCTCATGTTCGCCATCGGGCTCCTCGTCGCCAACGTCCCCGAGGGACTTCTGCCCACGATCACGCTGGCCCTCGCCGTCGGTGTCCGCGCCCTGGCCCGCCAGGGCGCGTTGGTGAAACGGCTCAGCGCCGTGGAGACGCTCGGCTCCACGAACGTCATCTGCACGGACAAGACCGGCACGCTGACCCGCAACCGCATGCGCCTGAGAGCACTGTGGACCGTGGGCCACGGAACGGAACCCGGCCCCTGGGCGCAGGAGCTGGTGCGGGCGAGCGCCCTGTGCACCACCGTCACCCGCGGGGAGGAGGGCGAGCTGCATGGTGACCCGACCGAAGCGGCCCTCGTCACCGGGGCTGCCGACCGCGGGACTCCCGTGGACCTCACCCGGCGCGACGCGGCACGGCGCAGACTGTTCCGCTTCGATCCGCGGCTGCGGTTGATGTCGGTCGTGCAGGACGACGAGACGACGGGTCGTCTGCGGATCGTCGCCAAGGGAGCACCGGAAGCGGTCCTGGCCCGCGTCCTGCCCGGCTCCGCCTCGGACGCGGCCCGCTCGGCGGCGGAGGAGCTTGCCGAGGGCGGCATGCGGGTCCTCGCCGTCGCCGCACGCGACCTGCCGCCGGCGGCTGAGCCGCCGTCACACCGTCAGGACGCCGAATCGGGGCTGACGCTGCTCGGTCTGGTCGGGCTGTACGACCCGCCGCGTCCTGAGGTGGCGGAGGCCGTCCGACGCTGCCACGAGGCCGGGGTGCGCGTGCACATCGTGACGGGCGACAGCGGAGCCACCGCTGCGGCGGTCGCCCGGGAGGTGGGCATCGGAGTGCCCAGCCTGCACGTGGTCGCGGCGTCCGAGTCGCTGGGCGACGACGAGCTCGACCGACTGCTCGTGGAAGGCGACGCCGAGATCGTCTTCTCCCGCTCCTCGCCCGAGACGAAACTCAAGGTGGCCGACACCCTGCGAGCCCACGGCCGGATCGTCGCCATGACGGGTGACGGGGTCAACGACGCCCCCGCGCTGCACCGCGCGCACATCGGGGTGGCCATGGGACGCTCCGGCACCGATGTGGCCCGCGAGGCAGCCACCATGGTGCTCACCGACGACGACTTCGCCACCATCGTGACCGCGGTCGAATCCGGGCGCCGCGTCTATGACAACGTACGCAAGTTCATCGTCTACATCTTCGCCCACGCGACCCCCGAGATCGTGCCCTTCCTCGTCTTCGCGCTGTCAGCCGGTGCCGTCCCGCTCCCGCTCACCGTGCTGCAGATCCTCGCCATAGACCTCGGTACGGAGACTCTGCCCGCACTCGCTCTCGGCCGGGAACGCTCCGAGCCCGGCATCATGCAGCGGCCGCCCCGGCCACGGCACCAAGGCGTGATCTCCCGCGACATGCTCGTCCGCAGCTGGGGCTACCTGGGCCTGGTGTCGGCGGCCCTCGTCATGGCGGGCTACCTCTACGTGCTCTGGCGCGCCGGCTGGCAGCCGGGCGATCCGACGGGCGCGGGCAGCCCCCTGCACCACGCCTACGTGACGGCCACGACGGCCACCTTCGCCGGCATCGTCACCTGCCAGGTGGGCACCGCCTTCGCGGCCCGCACCGACCACGCGGCGCTGCGCGACATCGGGGTGTTCTCGAATCCGCTGCTGCTCGGCGGTGTCGCCTTCGAGCTCGCGTTCACCGCCGCCCTCGTCTACGCGCCCCCGCTCCAGCACCTCTTCGGAACGGCCGCCCTGCCTCTGGACGTCGTCCTGCTCATCGCGACGTTCCCGGTCCTGGTGTGGGGCACGGACGAGCTGCGGCGCGCCAGGCGGCGCCGTCAGCGCACCGCGTCCACGATCGGCTCGTGACCACCCTGGTCGAGGCGGAAGGGCGGATAGGCGTCCGTCATCAGGCTCGCGTAGGCGGCGACGCGCAGGACCCAGCGGTTCAGGCCGACGATCAGCGCGAACAGGTCGCGGGGATACCGCTCGGTGAAGGCCACGGCGAAGCCCGCGATGAGCGCGAGCAGCGTGATCAGTCCGCCGCTCCACCAGTGCACCTGCATCCCGCCGGTGAAGAACGCGACGATCAGGTAGTGCGGGATGGCGAGCAGCCACCACTTGACCAGTACCTGCGAGCGCGAGAGCCGCTCCGGGTACGCGATGTCGAGCCGGGCGGGATAGCCGGGCTCGGGGCCGAGGCTGAAGGGCGGGTAGCGGTCGGTGCCGAGTGCGCCGTACGAGTAGTACGACACCCGCCATGACCAGCGGAGCACGCCGAGATTGAAGTCGAAGAGGCCTCGTGGGAAGTGCTCCGTGAACAGGATGGCGAAGAACGCGATCACCGTCACGACGAAGAAGGCGATCCAGAGGAAGATCAGCACGATCCAGTGGGGGATCACCAGGAGCCACTTGACCAGCCACAGCCAGCGGGACAGCCGCTCGTCCAGCTCGGCCGTCACCGCCACGGGAACGTACGGGGTACTCGGGGTGGCCATGATCGTCACTTCCCCGTCAGGTCGTCGTCTTCGTACGTGAGCCGGTCGACGACCCCCACGACACCGTCGACGCTGTTGCAGAGCCTGAGGAGCACCGGAACGAGGCTGCGGCGGCGGACCCTGCCGCTGAGGGTGACCCTGCCATCTGTGACCTCCACCGAGAGGGCTGAAGGGCTCATCCCCAGGGTGCGCGTGATCACGTCCTCGACGATCTCCTCCTGGATCGCCCGGTCCCTGCGCAGGAACAGCTGGACGAGGTCGCTGCGGCTGAGCACGCCCACGAGCCGACCGTCGTCGTCGACAACGGGCAGGCGCTTGACGCCTGCCCGGTCCATCACCCGCGCGGCGCGCACCACGCTCCACTCGGGCCGGGCGACGACGGCGGGACTCGACATGAGGGCGCCCGCCGTGTGGAGCGCGGCGCCGGCGGTACGGCGGCGTACCAGGTCCGCCTCGGAGACCACGCCGAGCGGCCGGTTCGACTCGTCCACCACGCACACCGCGGTGATGTCGAACTCGTCCAGGAGCCGTGCGATCTCCTTGAACGTCGTGTCCGGCGCGACGCTGACGGCCGTGGGGGTCATCAGATCCGCGACACTGCGGTGTCTCATCGCTCGTCACCTTCCCACGTCCTCGGCGGTGAGCTCGCACCGTACGTCCACCACGCCTTCGACAGCCCGCGCCAGGCGTTCCGCGAGGGGGATGCGGGCGCTGTCGCGCACGTTGCCGGACAGGGTCACGACACCGTCATCGACACGGACGTCGACCTGGGAGCGGGAGAGCGGGAACAAGTGCGCGACCACCTCGTGGCGCACCTCGGCGGCGAGGTCCTCGTCCGTCCGGAGGAAGACCTTGAGGAGGTCGGAGCGGCTCACGATCCCCTGGATCATGCCGCTTGCGTCGACGACCGGCAGCCGCTTGACGCGGTGGGCGGCCATGAGGCGTGCGGCCTGGGGAAGTGATGCCTCGGGGGCGATGGTGACGGCGGGCGCGGTCATCAGGTCGTCGGCCCGGCGAGAGCCCGCCTTGGCCGTGACGTCGCCTCTGCGCAGCTGCTCGACGAGGCCGAGGCGGTGGTCGTGGAACTCCTCCTTGAGGAGCAGATCGGCCTCGGACACCACTCCGACGACCCGGCCCTCGCCCTCGACCACGGGCACGGCGGTGATCTTCCACCGCTCCATGGTGGTGATGATCTCCTTGAACTCCGCGCCGGGCAGGACGGCGACGACCTTCTTGGTCATCACGTCGGCGACGGTGAACGGCTGGGTGGCCATGACTCTCTCCTCAGCGGGCGTACGCGAGGTCTTCCGCGCCGACGCGCGGGATGAGGTTGTCCAGAAGGCGGCTGCGGACGGAAAGGAGCCGACGCGCCATGGTCGCGGCCACGCAGGCGAACACCGCCTCGCCGACGGACAGGTCTTCGGCGCAGAGGTCCCTGACGGCCCCCGCGTCGAACTCGAGGGCGCGCACCTCGGTGGTCGCCGTGGCACCGAGGTGCCAGTGGTACGGCGGGAACAACCACGAGCAGCCGAGGAGGGCGCCGGAAGAGAGGGTGTCCACGACGGCGTTGCGGCGGCCTGGGACGTGCATGTCGAGCTCGACTCGACCGGATTCGACGATCCAGAAGTGGTCGGCATGCTGACGCTCGTGGAAGATGCGCGTGCCGGCGGGGAGGCGGACCGGGTGGGAGTGCTCCAGGATCCGGTCGCGTGCTTCGGGAGCGAGTTCGTTCAGCAGCGTCCGAGTGGTGCTCATGGTGTCCTCCAGCCCTTCCCTCACAGACTCCCGCGCGGTGCGCGGGTACGGGGAGGGCCGCGCAGGTCACACCGGGGGACCGAAGGGCCCCGTCTCAGCGGACCAGGACGGCCTCGGTGCGGTCGATGGCGAAGACGGGGATGACGGCGGTGCCGTTCCGGGCGAGGGCCCGCGCGATCGCGGAGGCGAACTCCGACCGCGCGGACTCCTGGTCGTGGCGGCGGTCGCCGTACGTCGACTCCACGAGCAGCACGTCGGCGCCGGAGAACGGCTCCGGCGACAGCAGAAGGGGACGTCCGGGCCGTCCGAGGTCTCCGGAGACGGCCAGGGTGTGGCCGTCCTCCAGGGCGAGACGGGCCCAGGCCGAGCCGAGGATGTGTCCGCTGTGGTGGAGCGTGAGCCGGGTGCCGGCCGTGATCTCCACGTCCTCGCCGACCGGGACCGGGTCGAAGAACGCCAGGGTCTTCTCGACGTCGGAGTCGTCGTAGAGGGGCTTGGCGGGGCGGCGCTTGGACCAGCCGTGCTCGTCGGAGGGCCGGGCGGCCTCCATCTGGAGCCGGGCGCTGTCGCGCAGCACGATCCCGGCGAGCCGGGCGGTGTGGGCACTGGCGAGGACCGGCCCCCGGAAGCCCTGGCGCACCAGGCGGGGCAGGCAGCCGCAGTGGTCCAGATGGGCGTGGGTGACGACCACTGCCTGGACGTCGGCGGCGTCCCGGGCGAACCGCTCCCGGTTGCGGCGGCGCAGGTTCGCGAAACCCTGGAAGAGACCGCAGTCGACAAGGATCCGCGCCCGGTCGCCCTCGACGGGGAACTTGCTGCCGGTGACCGTTCCCACCCCGCCCAGGAAGCTGAGCAGGGCCGGTCGAGAGGTGGTGGGAGCAGAGTCCGGGGCTGCCTCGGACATGGCCGGCCCTCCTTCTGTGGGGCCGGTCTCCACCCTCGCATCCGGCCGGCCGATCCAGAGGGTCCAAGCGGGCCTTTTCGTGGGCCGACCGGCCCATGCGCCGCAGGGGGCTCCGCGGAGCCTGGTGCCAAGGACCATAGCGATGCGCGACAGGGAGTGGGTGGGCGCCATGAAGGCACTCGTCTTCCAGGGGCCGGGCCGAATGGACTGGCAGGAGGTGCCCGACCCGGTCACCAAGGATCCCGGCGACGCGATTGTGCGGGTCGACGTGGTCACCATCTGTGGTACGGACCTGCACATCCTGAAGGGGGACGTGCCGGAGGTGACGGCCGGCCGGGTCCTCGGACACGAGGCGGTCGGCACCGTGGTCGAGACCGGAAGCGACGTCCGCACGGTGCGCCCCGGCGACCGCGTCCTGATCTCCTGCATCTCCGCCTGCGGCCGTTGCCGCTTCTGCCGTGAAGGCCGCTACGGGCAGTGCCGTGGCGGAGGCGGCTGGATCCTCGGCCACACCGTCGACGGCACCCAGGCCGAATACGTCCGGGTGCCCTTCGCCGACCTGTCCGTCCACCCGCTGCCGGACTCGATCGACAGCTTCGACGCAGTCCTGCTCGCCGACATCTTCCCGACCGCCTACGAGGTCGGGGTCCTGAACGGCGCCGTGCGCCCCGCCGATACCGTTGTCGTCGTCGGGGCCGGCCCCATCGGTCTCGCCGCCATAGCCACCGCCCGGTTCTACAGCCCGGCACGGATCGTCGCCGTCGACCTGGCCGAGTCGCGGCTGGCCGCTGCCCGCACCCTGGGCGCGGACGCCACCGTGAACGCGGGCGAAGACCCGGAGCAGCTGGTCGCGGATCTGACGGACGGCCTCGGCGCCGACGTCGTCATGGAGGCTGTGGGCGTCCCGGACGCCTTCGAGATGTGCACACGGATGGTTCGGCCCGGCGGCAGGGTCGCCAACATCGGCGTCCACGGCAAGCCGGCGGCCCTCCACCTCGAAGACCTGTGGATCAAGGACGTCACCATCACCACCGGGCTGGTGGACACCTCGTCCACGCCCATGTTGCTGCGCATGATGGCCGGCGGGCGGCTGCCGTCGGCAGATCTGGTCACGCACCGGTTCGAGATGGGGGACATGGAGGAGGCGTACGAGGTCTTCGGCAACGCGGCCGAGACCGGAGCCATCAAAGTCGCACTGGGCGGCCCGCAGCACACGGTCGTGAGCATTCCCGACCCGCCGGTGGCCCGATGAACGGCCGGGGCCCGGGTCCTCGGCCGCCGATCCGCTCTCGTCAGTCACCGACGTGATCGCTCGTGCCGCCTCCCCCCGGTTGCTCTCCGCCCACAGGGCGGCCTGGCAGAGCGTCTGGAAGCAGCGTGAACTGCACGCGCCCGGGGAGGCGGGTCGCATCCGAGGCTGCGCGTCTCCCACGTGCTGCAGACGCTCTCCCCGCACACCGCGGACCTCGACGTGGGTGCATCCGCGCGCACTCCACGGTGAGGCATACAGGGGGCACGTCTGCCGGGACGAGCTCTTCGCCCTGCCCTACCTCGACCTTCCCTCGTGAGCACCTCGGCGACGGGGCGTTGCCCGCCCTTGGGGGCCGTAGCCCAGGCGGATCACCATGTGGACGAAGCCGGTCGTCGAGCTGCACGGTGGTCCGGGTCCTCGCGCGGCATGCCGCGCAGCTCGATGGCGCCGGTGTCCGTCCTGGCGACGAACTTCCACGGCTGCGCGTCGTGCATCGAGGGAGCCGTGACGGCGTCTTCGATCAGCGAGGTCACCAATGGTCGGGTCAGAGCGGTGGTGGACGCGGTTCGTCCTGTCTGCGGCGAGTCACCAAGAAGTGTCGTGTGGACTCCGGGTGGAGGACGTGAGACGTGTGTCGTCTTCGTCGAAGGACAGCCGGTCCACGACGGCGACGACGCCGTCCACCCGCTCGGTGAGTCCGACGAGCATGAGGGCCTGACTCTGCCTCCGGACGTGGCCCCCAAGCGTCACCACGCCGTCGAGGACGTGCACGTCCACGGCGTCCCCGGGCAGGCCCATGGCATCCGAGAGGACGTCCGCCCGGACGCGGTGCCGTATCTCCGCGTCCGGGCGGAGGTAGACGCAGAGCAGGTCGCGGCGGGTCACGATGCCCACCAGCCGGTCCTCCACGTCGACCACGGGCAGGCGTTCCACTCCGCGGCGCACCATCAGCCGCGCCGCGTCGGCCACCGTCTCCTCGGCGTGAACCGTGACGGCCGGATTGGTCATCAGGTCCCGTGCGGTCAGCTCGTGGTGGGCCAGGAGGTCGCTCTCGGATACCACTCCGACGACGTGATCGTCCTCGTCCACCACGGGGACCCCGCTGATGTCGTGCTCGGCGAGAAGCTTCGCGATCTCCCTGAACGATGTCGCGGTTACGGCGGAGACTACGTCGCTGGTCATGAGACCGCCGATCTTCATGTGCTTCATCACCGCGCCTCCTGTTCAAGGGTTCGGACGGTGCTGTCCCGCATCACCAGCCTCCGACGCGCGTTCGGGGTCTGCGAGGGCCGAATGGTCCACCATCAGGACCGAAGGGGCTCGTGGATCCAGGGTCTGCGCCCTGCACGCACAGGGGTGGGGACCTTTGGTCCCGTCATTGCCCTCAGCGGCCCCCCGGCCGTCCGGGACCGTCTGCCAGGGTGGAAGGAGGTCCCTCGGGGCCCTGCGAGGAGGAGCCATGAGCGGAACCACAGAACGTCCTGAGCTCGGCACGATCGTCGTCGGCCACCGGGGACTCGGCGGATTCTTCTCCCTGCTGCGCGGATCGGTCGGTCTCGAGGTCGCAGCCGCCGAGACCACACCTGTCGTCGTGGTGCGCGGGGCCGCCGAGCCCGCCGAGGCGGGCGTCGTCCTGGCAGCGGTGCGGGACGAGGCCGACGTGGGCTGTGCCCGTGCGGCGGCCCGCGAGGCCCTGCCGCGCAAGGTGCCCCTGCGGCTGCTCCACATCTGGAGTGTGGGGCAGTCCGCCGGCTCACGGGCTCTGCTCCGCAACGGTGACGAGGAGGTCACGCGCGATCAGGTGCGCGCGATGTCCTCGGTGTCGGACAGGGTCCGGGAGGAGTTTCCGGAACTGACCGTGCAGGCCGATGGCCAGAAGAGCTACAGCGTGCCAGGAGCTCTCGTCGATGCGTCGCGCCACGCCGACCTGCTCGTCGTCGGAGGCCGACGCTCGCCCGGATACCTGGGTCCCACCATCGGACGGACCGCGCTCAGCCCGCTGCAGCACGCCCACGGCCCCGTGGAGCTCACCCCTCGGCAAGGGCCCGGACACGGGAGCACGTCATGACAAGCACCACCGCCCGACTCGACATCGTCGTCGGCATCGACCCGGTCAAGAACTGGCACCTGGCCCTCGCCTGGGCTGCGGACGAGGCTCACCTGCGAGGGCTGGGACTACGCCTCGTCGTCGCCGTGCCACCGCAACGCACCGGCGAAGAAATCCTGCACAAGGCACGGCTACGGGCTGGCGCTGAGGCCCTGCGCACCGCCGTCGCCTGGGCGCATGCCCGGCAGCCGGACGTCAGGGCCGCCTCCGCCCTGCTCGACGGATCCCCGGCCCGGGTGCTGGCAGGGCTGTCGCGCGGGGCCGCCATGGTGGTGCTCGGCTCGCGGCATCTCAGCCGCACCGAGGAGTACCTGAGTGCCGGCGCGCTCGTCGTGCCGGTCGCCGCCCAGGCGCACTGCCCGGTCGTCGTCGTGGGCGACGCGGAACACGTCACCCAGCAGCCGCAGTACCTCGTCGTCGGCATCGACGGAAGCGAGTCCTCGCGGGCCGCCCTGGCTTTGGCCTTCGAGGAGGCCGACCTCCGGCACTGTGCGCTGCGCGCGGTCGCCGCCTGGCAGCCCCCCGTCTTCTCCCTGCACGGCGGTGACACGCTGTTCCACGTCGAGCGCCGCCTGCTCTCGGAGACCACTGCGGGCTGGGGGGAGAAGTACCCCGACGTACGACTCACCCACGAGGTGTCGATCGGTTCCCCCGTCGAGACGCTTGCGAACGCCGCCGAACACGCCCTGGCAGTCGTCGTGGGCCGGCGCGGCCGGGGTGGGTACACCGGGATGCGCGTCGGCTCCGTCGTCCATGGGCTGCTGCATCGTGCCCACTGCCCGGTGATCACAGTCCCCGCGAGGTGATCGGGCCATGGCGAGGTCGGCAGCGGACCAGGTGCCCGTTCTGGTGCAGGAGACGACGGGACTCACCCAGGAAGAGGCCGCCCTCCGGCTCGCCGAAACAGGTCCCAATGAGGTGACTGCGAGCAAGCCCGTAGGACTCCACAAGCGGGTCCTGGCCCAGCTGACCGACCCGCTGATCATGGTGCTGCTCGGGGCCGTCGTGCTGACCCTCGCGATCGGCGACCATCCCGACGCGATCGTCATCGGGCTGGTCGTCCTCGTGAACACGACCGTCGGGGTGGCGCAGGAGATCCGGGCCGACAACGCCGTCGCCGCCCTCTCAGCCCTCACCGCCCCGCACGCGCGCGTGCGCCGCGACGGCGCAGTCCGTGACCTCCCGGCAGCGGCGGTCGTCCCGGGTGACGTCCTCATGGTCGGTGAGGGCGACATCGTCGCCGCCGACGCCGAACTCACCCAGGCGTCCGCCCTCCTCCTCGACGAGTCCATGCTCACCGGGGAGTCCGTGCCCGTCGACAAGGACACCGGGGCGACGCTGGGCGCGGGCACCGTCGTCGTCCGAGGCCGGGGCGTGGCGGTGGTCACGGCGACCGGCGCCGCCGGCGCGCTGGGCCGTATCGCGGCCCTCCTCGACGAACGTCGCGAACCCACCCCGCTGCAGCGCCGCCTCGCCGCCCTCGGGCGTGTCCTCGCGGCCGTGACGCTTGCCCTGTGCGTCCTGGTCTTCGCCCTCGGCCTGCTGCGGGGGCTCCCGCCCGGCACGATGGCGGTCACCGCCATCAGCCTGGCCGTGGCCGCGGTCCCCGAGTCCCTTCCCGCCGTCGTCACCCTGGCCCTCGCCCTCGGAGCCCGGCGCATGGTCGCCCGCCACGCCCTCGTACGCCGACTGCCGGCCGTGGAGACGCTCGGCTCGGTATCCGTCCTCGCCACCGACAAGACCGGCACCCTCACGGAGGGACGCATGGTCGTCCAGCACGTCTGGACCCCTCGCGTGAGCGCCGAGATCACGGGCGTGGGCTACGAGCCCGAGGGCGAGGTACGGGTCGACGGACGATCGGCGAACGAGAGCGAGCTCGCCCCTGTACGGGAGCTGCTGACCGTCACCGCCCTGTGCAACGACGCCACGCTGCGCCCGCCGGACGACAGGGCCTCCGACGGCCGCTGGACGGCCCTGGGCGACCCCATGGAGGCCGCCCTGCTGACGGCCGCGGCCAAGACGGGGTGCCCGGATTCCACAGAACTGTCCGCCACTAGCCCCCGGATCGACGAAGCGCCCTTCGACAGCCTGCGCAGGCGCATGACCACGCTCCACACGACCGAGGACGGTCAGGTGCTCGTCTGCCTCAAGGGCGCTCCCGAGGCCGTACTCGACCCGGCTGTTCTGCTCGATCCTCCGCAGGCGCTCGCGGCGGCCCGCCAGGAGGCCGTGAGCCTGGCCGCCAGGGGTTACCGCGTGCTGGCTGTGGCATCCGGAGTCCGGAACGACCTTCCGAGCCCGGTCACCGTGGCGGAGTCGGGGCTCGCGCTCCTCGGCCTCGTCGCGCTCAGCGACCCGCCCAAGCCACATGCCGCAGCGACCCTCGCCTCCTGCCGTGCGGCCGGCATCACTCCTGTCCTCATCACCGGGGACCATCCGGCGACGGCTCGGGCGGTGGCGTCCCGCGTCGCGCTCCTGGGCGGCGGCGAGAAGGAAGGCCACGTCGTCACGGGAGCGGACGTGGCCGAGGGGCGCGTTGCCGACCTCACCTCGGTCCGGGTCTTCGCTCGCACGGGCCCCCAGCAAAAGCTCGACATCGTGGAGGCGTGGCGCGCCCGGGGCGCGGTCACCGCCATGACCGGCGACGGAGTGAACGACGGCCCCGCGCTGCACAGAGCCGACATCGGCGTCGCCATGGGGGCGCGCGGAACGGAGGTGGCGCGGCAGGCGGCAGACCTCGTCCTCACCGACGACGAGCTGTCGACGGTCGTGGCGGCCGTCGACGAGGGACGGCGTGTCTACGACAACATCCGCCGCTTCCTCGTCTACGGGATGGCCGGCGGCGCGGCCGAGATCCTCGTCATGCTGATCGGCCCGCTGCTCGGGCTGCCTCTGCCCCTGCGAGCGGGCCAGATCCTGTGGATCAACCTCCTGACGCACGGCCTCACCGGTGTCGCCATGGGCGCCGAACCGGCGTCTCCCGGCGCGATGCGACGGCCGCCCCGCCCGCCGGACCAGCACATCCTGGGCGGCGGTGCCTGGCAGCGCCTGCTCGTCCTGGCCGCTGTCGTCACGGCGGTCTCCCTCGGCGCGGGCCTCGGGGCCCGCGCACTCGACCTCGCCTGGCAGAGCGTCCTCTTCCTCGCGCTGCTCGCCGCGCAGCTGGGGGCCGTCCTGGGGCTCCGCGCCCGGTTGTTCACCCGCAAGAACCCGTTCCTTCCCCTGTCCGTCCTCGCCTCTGCCCTGCTCGCCGTGGCGGCGCTGTACGTGCCCTTCTTGAGCTCGGTCCTGGAGACCGAACCGCTCGGCTGGGCCGGCGTCGGGATCGCATCGGTCGGCGCCCCCGCGGCGTTCCTTGCCGCGCGACTCGTCCGCACCGCCTTCTACGGGACGAATCCGGCTGGAGGGTCGGGGACACCGGAACTACCGTGAGTGTGTGCCCGTCAGGCGAGGACCGTGCGCTCGACGTGGCCGGAGGTGGTGATGGAGCCCGAGGGGCCGGCACCGGCGGGCAGCAGGTTTCCACGGCTGCGACTCGACGAGCTGCTCGACGAGCTCCAGGCGCGCATCGACAAGGTACGGGGCGCCAGGGACCGGCTCAACGGGCTACTGGAAGCCGTCATATCCGTGGGCAGGGAACTCGAGCTGCCTCAGGTGCTGAGGGGCATCGTGGAGGCGGCCGTCACCCTCGTGGATGCCGAATACGGGGCCTTGGGCGTCATCGGGGACGACAAGAAGCTCTCGGAGTTCCTCCCCGTCGGCATCGGGGACGACCTGCGGGCGCAGATCGGCGACCTGCCCTCCGGGCACGGACTGCTCGGTGAGCTGATCCGCAATCCGGAGCCGTTGCGCCTGTCAGAGTTGTCCGGGCATCCGTCCTCGTACGGGTTCCCACCGCACCACCCGCCGATGCACACCTTCCTCGGAGTCCCCATCCGTGTCCGTGACATGGTGTTCGGCAACCTGTATCTCACCGAGAAGCGGGGCGGAGCCGATTTCGACGCCGAAGACGAGGCTGTCGTGACGACGCTGTCCGTCGCTGCCGGCATCGCCATCGAGAACGCACGTCTCTACGAGGAGGGCCGCCTCCGGCAGCGGTGGCTGGCCGCGAGTTCCGACCTGACCAGCGCCCTTCTGTCCGGAGCGGAGGAGACCGAGGTGCTCGACGGGATGCTGGAGCGGGCCGTGGACATCGCGGCCGCCGACATGGGGGTCTTCTACCTGGTGGGCCCCGGCGGTGAACTGCGGGGCTCGCTCGCCCGTGGTGAGGGGGCCGAAGCCCACCGGGGCGTCGTCCTGCCGACCAGCGAAGGAACCCTGGCCGGGGCCGCCCTCGCCCAGGAGGGCCTGGTCACGGTCGCCGACGTCGAGAACGAGCCGCGCATCAGGGTGCAGCCCGAACGCTGGCAGGGATTCGGGCCGGCACTGGCCGTCACGGTCGGCACCAAGGAGCGGCTCAGCGGGGTGCTGATCCTTGCGCGGCGGCACGGGCGGTCTCCGTTCACAGGGTCGGAGATCACAGCTCTCCCCGGATTCGCGGGGCAGGCGGCCCTGGCGCTCGAACTGGCCGACCGGCGCCGGGACGCCGAGCAGGTGAGCCTTCTGGAGGACCGTGACCGGATCGCCCGGGACCTGCACGACCTCGCGATCCAGCGCTTGTTCGCCACGGGGATGACGCTGCAGAGCGCCCGCCGGTTCGTCGAGCACCCGGAGGCCGCGTACCGGCTGACCCGGGCGATCGACGACCTGGACGCCACTATCAAGATCATCCGGTCGACCATCTTCGGACTCCGGGAACACGACGCCCCGGGCACCGCCCCGAAGCTGAGGAACCGGGTGGTCGAAACGGTGGATGAGGCCGCGACCACGCTCGGGTTCGCCCCGGCCCTGCGTATGGAGGGCCTCCTCGACACGGACGTGCCCTCTGAGACTGCTGAACAGGTAATCGCGGTCATCGGTGAAGCACTCACCAACGTGGCACGGCACGCGCGGGCCCGCCGGGTCGAGGTGTCGGTTGTCGCCGACGACGGCGTACTGGCGGTGACGGTGAGCGACGACGGTGTCGGCATGACCCAGGCCGGCAGGCGCAGTGGCTTGCGGAACCTCGCGGAACGGGCCGAGCGGCTGGGCGGCAGCCTGTCAGTCCGCGCGCGGACGGAACCCGGAAGCGGCACGGTACTCGAGTGGCGGATCCCGCTGCCGGTCGTGCGGCAATGAGCTACGTCTCCTCGGCGTCGTGCTCGTGGGCCTGCGCGGCGATGACGGCGGCCTGTACGCGGCGTTCCACGCCGAGCTTGCCGAGGAGCCGTGAGATGTGGTTCTTGACGGTCTTCTCCGACAGATAGAGCCGCTTGGCGATCTGCCGGTTGGTGAGCCCCTCGCCGATCAGGTCGAGCACCGAACGTTCCCGTTCGGACAGTACGCCGAGGCGCTCGTCCTCCGGTGGCTTCGCCGCCGCAGGGTCCCGGAGGGAGTGCATCAGCCGCGCTGTGGTGGCCGGGTCCAGCATCGACTGCCCGGTGGCCACGGTCCGCACCGCAGAGACGAGATCGGAGCCCTTGATCTGCTTGAGGACGTATCCGGCCGCACCGGCCATGATCGCGTCGATGAGGGCGTCCTCGTCGTCGAACGAGGTCAGCATCAGGCACGCCAGCTCGGGCATCCGGGACCGCAGCTCCCGGCACACGGAGATGCCGTCGCCGTCCGGCAGGCGTACGTCGAGGACGGCTACGTCCGGTCGCAGGGCGGGACCCCTGGCCAGCGCCTGCTCTGCCGTTGCCGCCTCGCCGACCACCTCCAGGTCGGGCTCGTCGTCGATCAGATCATGAAGGCCCCGGCGGACGACCTCGTGATCATCGACGAGGAACACCCGGGTGAGTGCGCTGGCTGCCTGCAGATCGGTCATGGCGACCCCTGTGGTCGGTCGGGTGGGTGCCCGCCCCCACACAGATTGTCCTCCATGGAGCGTCTCAAGGGGCACCGAGATCCATCCGGACGTCGACGACGCCCTCCACAGCCCGCACGGCGCGGGCGACCAGTGGCACCATCGACCGGTCGGCGAGCGGCCCATGGACCGTGGCGACACCGTCCGCGACCGTTACTTCGAGCCCCACGGTGGCGGCTGGCTCGCCGAGGACGGAGTGTCGGACGTCCTCCTCGATCTCGGCGTCCGGACGGAGGAACACCTTCAGCAGATCGCTCCGGCTGACCACGCCCTCCAGCATGCCGACGCCGTTGACCACCGGCAGCCGCTTCACCTTCCGAGTCGCCATGATCCGTGCCGCTTCGGCGAGCGTCGCGTCGGGATGGACGGTCACGGCCGGGCTGGACATGAGTTCCCCGGCTCGTACGGCTCGGGCTTTGGACGCCGCGGCGAACTCGTCCGGGCGGGGCTCGTCCGTGCGGAACTCCTCCTTCGGCAGCAGATCGGCCTCCGAGACGACCCCGATCACCCGTCCGTCGCCCTCCAGGACGGGCAGGGCGCTCACCTTCCACTGGTCCATGAGCGCGACGATCTCCTTGTAGGGCGGGTCATGCCCGATGGCGATGGCGGTGTGGGTCATGACGTCGCTGACGGTGTAACGCGAGGCGGTCATCACGTTCTCCCGGAGGGGGCGAGATCTACAGGCCGGTTCCGTGCGGCGCGCAGAGATCCAGCAGCCCTACACGGGCGGAGAAGAGACGGTGGGCGGACATCTTTCCGTTCGCAGGCGCTGACGTTGTCGACGACGGCCGGCCGCTTGCCGCGTACGCGGCCGTCCAGGGCGACCGTGCCGGTACGGACGATCCAGAACTGATCGGCGTATCCGTCTTCCTCGAAAGGCCGGGTCTCTTCAAGAGCGCCGCCGGCCTGGCGCACCGCAACAGCCGTCGAGGCTGGTCGGCGGAGAGAGCTGCTGGGAGCTGTGGGTCAGGGGTGGTGCTCATCGGCGGCCTCCGCATCGGAGTCCACTCCAGTCCGGCCGCAGTCTGTGGGGGAGAGGAGGGCCGTATGGCCCCCTCGGCGCCCTGCTCGGCCCGTGCGGGGCGTGTCAGAGCTGCCTCCGGCGTCCTACCGTGTGCGGCACACACCGGATTCTCGATCCGAAGCTCGACGCCGACTGGGCGGCCTTCCGGTACGTGCCGGACAAGACCGCCCTGGGCCGGGTTGGACGAAGTGGGTGTGTCGCGCCCTGACCGACGGAGTGCAGCTTCGCCGATCGCACCCGAGTCCCGGGCAGAGCCGGAGAGCGCGTCGGCCAGGACGCGCACGGCCCTGCTCACCGCCGGGTGCTGCCCGGGGCTCTTTTGTGTGGGTCGGTCAAGCGATCTGGAGGGCCGCTCCCCACGCCCTCGCGCGATCCAGTTCGCCCTCGCGCAACGGGCCTTCGGTGTCCTCGATGATGAATCCCTCCGGTTCCGCGACGAGTTCATAACCGTGGCCGCGCAGTCGACGTGCGATGCCGACGGCGGCGGCGCCGGCCAGGCGCATGTCCGCCCTGGTGTCGAAGGCCGCAGCGGCGTGGGTGCCGGTGTGGGCCTTCGGGAGCGTGTCGTGGAACCAGCTGCGGACGCCAGGGCCCTCGGCACCCTCCTCGGGGGTGAAGGGACGCTCTGCCTTCTCGGCTTCCTTCTCCTCGGTCTTCAGCCCCATTTTCCGGCTCATCCCCGTGGTCATGCCCCGCATGTGGGTCGGCCCGCCGACGACCAGCAGGTCGGTGGGGCCGATGCGCTCGGGCAGGGCGTCGGCCACTGCCACGCACTCGACCTCGGCGTCCGGGTGTGCTTGCTGCACGCCCTCTCCGATCGCGTCAGCGATCTCGCGCGTGTTGCCGAACAGGCTCTCGTACACGATCACGGCACGCATCACGACTCATCTCCTCGGGTGCTTCCTTCTCCGGTCTCCGCCGCCGCTTCGACCGCCCGCAGTGCGCCGCGCAGGACGATGCCGACGCCCGGAGAAACCAGCGTCCAGTAGCGGCCGAACCGTGTGGTGGAGACCGGGTCGGTGCAAGCGGTACGCGCTTCGTAGGTCAGGAGGGACCGCCGTGCCCCGTAGGGGTGGACGACGAAGGCGGCGGCCATCTTCGCCCAGCCGGGCTCCTCGAAGTCCGCGTAGTCACCAGGTTCGACACGGCGCCACTCGATGGTGGGCTTCCACACCTTGCCGACCGCCCCGAAGACGATCTCGCGCCCCGCGCGCTCGCCCAGAGCAACCCACGGTTGGGCCTCCACGTCGGCTCGATCACCGGCTGCGGCGGTTTCGAACAGATCGGATACCCGCATCGAAGGCGGTGTGGCAACGGGCCGACGGCGCACTCGGTCCGGCACGCCACGCGCCCACATGACCGCGTCGAACAGCGGTGAATGTATGGACAGCATGTCCAGATCACGGGCTGCACGGTACACGCCGTCCGGCGCGGCGGTGATCACGGCGCACTCAAGGCGGGAGAACCGGAACTCGGGCAGAGCCGAGTCGAGCAGGAGCGGCTCGGCTGTCGCGTTGGCGCCTGGCTGGGTGTTCATGTGGACCTCCCGGATCCGACACCACCAGTCTGGTCCACATGACGGGCATCCCGCTGGGGTCGAACGGTCCACAGTCGCGTCACCGGCGTCTCCGCACACTCCACCGAGGCAACGGCATCCCACTGCGCCGACCTGCGCGGAAGAACGCCCGGTCCGCATCGAGGCGGTGACCGCGAACGTTCCGCTTGGCCGGTTCGGCGCCGCGAGGAAGTGACCTCGGATGTCCGGCTCCGGTGCCGACTGCGCTGTCGAGGGGGGCTTCAGGCTCTGGCGCGCGTGCGTCGGCCCCTACGCCTGGTCGTCACGCGCCTTCCGTTTCAGCGCCGCGCCGGGTTCCGTGGCACGCGATCTCGGTGCGCTGGTCCGTGAATGGGTTCGACGGCGCTGCTTCCTCCACCGCTGTTCGCCCGGCGGCGGACCAGATCGCGTTCGGAGGCCACACCGAGCGGACGGTTCGCCTCGTCGACGACGCACACGGCGGTGATGCCGAACTCGTCGAGCAGCCGGGCGATCTCCTTCACGGGAGCGTCGGGACGGACGCTCACTGAGGCGGGGGCATCGGATCGGCGACGCTGCGGTGCCTCACGACGTTCCACTCCCGGTCGTGGCGGCGAGGCGCTGCCTCACCTCGTCTGTCAGGGCCGCCAGACGTGGCGATACGGAGGCCACCGGCGCCTGCGGTTCGTCGATGCGGAGTGCCGCCTCCGGTACTTGCTTGAGGCCCGTTTCGAAGTGGGTGCGCGTGGAGGCGAGGGAGGGGCGCGGTCCGATCCTGCGGCCGTTCCGCATCACGGTTCGTAGCAGTGGCTCCGCGCCGGCCGGGACGGGTTCGTCGCGCAGTCCGATGACGTCCGGGAGGTCCGGTGCGCGGAAGACCTGCTTGGGTGCGGGAGCGGTGACCTTGTGCGACGACAGCTTCATGACCGGTCGTCCGTCGTAGGCGACGAGCTTGTAGGCCGCGTCGAGGTACGGGGCGTCGGCGGCCACTCCCACCTTCGTGCCGACGGCGTATACGTCGATCGGCGCCCCGGACCGCACGAGCGCGTCGACCGCGTACTCGTCGAGGCCGCCGCTGGCGATGATCCGCACCTGCGGCAGTCCCGCCTCGTCGAGGACGGCGCGGGCGCGCCGCGCGAGCATGCCGAGGTCGCCGCTGTCCAGGCGGATCGCGCATCCGTCCGGAGCGCCCAGATCGTTCAGGACGCGCGCGGCGGTCCGGGTGCCGCGCTCGGTGTCGTAGGTGTCGACGAGCAGTGTGACGGGCCCGGGGTGTGCCCGGGCGAAGGCACGGAAGGCGTCGAGTTCGTTCGGGAACGCCTCGACGTACGAGTGGGCCATCGTGCCGGACGCCGGGATTCCGTACCGGACGGCTGCGGCCACGTTGCTCGTGCCCGCGAACCCCACCAGCGCTCCGAGGCGTGCCGAGGCCATGCCTGCCTGTGGGCCGTGGCTGCGGCGCAGCGAGAAGTCGATCACGGGACGTCCCCCGGTCGCGAGCACACAACGGGCGGCCTTCGAGGCGACCGCGGTCTGGTGGCAGACCAGCGAGAGCAGATACGTCTCGACGAGCTGTGCCTGGGGAAGCGGTGCGGTCACCTCAAGGAGCGGCTCGTCGGCGAGGACGATCGTTCCCTCGGGTACGGCCCGCACCTCGCCGTCGAAACGAAGACCGACAAGCGGGCGCAGGTCCTGTTCCCTGCGGTGCAGCACCTCGGCGAAGTCCTTGACGTCAGCCGGGCCGACCGTGAAGCCCGAGAGGTAGTCGAGCGCGGGCTCCAGGCCGGCGGCGACGAGGAATCCCCGCTCCGGTGGCAGATCCCGTACGAAGAGGCTGAACGTGGCAGGTGATCGCATGCCCTCGTGGAGGTAGGAGAGGGCCATGGTGACCTCGTAGAGGTCGGTGGTCGTCACGTTCGACACGCCACTCAGCTCCCGTCGTGTCCGTACGCTCCTGGGCGGCACCACACAGGCGTTGGTGCCGTGCCCCCGCGGCTGTGTTCTCCGGTTCCGTTCCGTCGGCCGGAGGGAGACGTCGCTCAGACGACGGCGAGCGCGTCCGCCAGGGTCGGCGGGGCGTGGCCCGTCCAGCGGGGCCGTAGCCGACCCGGATGATCATGTGTACGTATCCTGCCGTCGAGCGCGGATCCCGCGTGACCGCCCTGGCGGCCACCGCGTTCTCGACGACCGACGTCACCCGCGCCGCATCGGGACGGTGAAGTGCCATCGTGGTGTGTCCTCTCCGGCTGTCGGGTCGCGGGAGAACCGGCGAACCCGTAACCCTCACCTTCCTCGTGGTCGCCGTCACCGGAACAGGGCCGAACGGTCCTGGGCCGGGACCGAACGGTGCCGGGCCGGCGGGCGTCGCTCACGCGTGCGGCGCGCTGGTCCACGAAAGGGCCGTTGACGGTGTCGGCGTTGCGAAGGCGGCAGATGCCGCGGCCTACAAGCCCGCCGCCCCGGTCCTTTGCCGTCGATCGGCGTGGTCTCCTGGACGCACCCCATGGACACACCGCACCTCTAACGGCTGCGCGGCCATCGGGTGCGCCTCGCCGCCCTCGGCGAGGACGCCGACCGAACACGCCTCGCCTGCTACGGAGGCGCAGGGGGAGGGAGTCCGTGACCGACCCGACACAGTCGTCCCGCAGACGGGAGACCAGGGTCAAGGCCCGGGCCCACCGACGGGAGGTCCGAGCGACGTGCTTCCCGCACAGGGCCTTGAGGCGTATCTCCCGGGGAAGGCGATCAGGACACGTCCCAGGCGACCGGTGCACACCGTTCGTGTGAGCGCTTTCTTCCTCTGACGAGCCCGGACCGCTCCGGCAAGAAGCAGGCACCCCTCCATGACGGGACGGAAGGAGGAGGCGGCCGTGCCGACCGCACGCGAGATCATGCATACCGGCGCCGTGTGTGTGCAGGAGGACGAGGCGCTGGTGGACGCCGCGCAGCGCATGAGCGAGCCCGGCATCGGCGCCCTGCCCATCTGCGGGCCGGACAACCGGCTCCACGGAATGATCACCGACCGCGACATCGTGGTGAAGTGCCTCGCGAAGGACAAGGACCCCGCCACATGACGGCCGGCCACCTCGCCCAGGGCAAGCCGATCACCGTCGACGCGGACACCGACAGCGAGCAGGTGCTGCGGACGATGCAGGAGCACCGCATCCGTCGTGTCCCCGTGATCGACGACCACCGGCCCGTCGGCATGATCGGCGAAGCGGACCTCGCCGGCACCTGGACGAGCAGAGGGTGGGGAAGCTCGTCGAGGCCGTCCGTGCCCGACACGACCGGCACACGACCACTGCCGGCAGGGAGGGCGGCTGCTCCCCGCTGGGAACGAGAGGTTCGGGGACCAGACCCGACCGTGTCCCGGCACGCGAACCGAGCCACAGGCTCCGGGCTGCGGCGGATCGATTCACGTCGCTGCCCACCCCCTCAGGAGGATCGGCCCACCGGCTTCGTTAGGTGGCCGCCGAGTGCCGCTGGGGCGAGGCTTGGACATGAGGGGCTGAGCGGAGGAACGCCGTGAGTGGTCCGGTGATCGCGGGAGCGGACGGCTCGCCGTCGAGCCTCGTCGCCGTCGAGGCGGCCGCCCAGGAGGCCCGGCGGCGAGATGCGGGGCTGCGGATCGTGCACTCCTTCCACTGGCCGGTGGCGCGTGTGCCGTCGTGGCGGGCTCTGCCGATGCCGGCCGAGGGCGAGATCCGGAAGATGCCCGAGGGCCTGCCGGCCGAGGCGGTGGAACATGCCAGGACGGCGGCGCCGTCGGTGGACGTCACCCATGCCGTGGTGACGGGGGACCCGGTGACGGTCCTTGAGGCGCAGCCGCGTACGGCGGAACCGGTGGTCGTCGGGTCCCGGGGCATGGGAGGTTTCGTCGGGCTGCCGGTGGGCTCCACGGTGGTGCACCTCGCCGTGCACGGCCGGTGCCCGGTGCTCGTCGTGCGGGACCGGTCGGAGCCAGCCGGGCCGATCGTCCTGGCGGAGGAGCGTCCGCTCGCCGAGCCGCTCGCGGGGAGCCGGGAGAGGTGCCCGGACGTCCCGGTCGAGCTCCGCGTCGTGCACGGCGCCACGCGTGAGGCTCTGATCGAGGCAAGCAGCAGCGCGCAGCTCCTGGTCGTCGGCGCACGGGGGGGGCGCGGTGGGTTCTCGGGCCTGCTGCCGGGCTCGGTGAGCCAGGCAGTGCTGCACCACGCGCACTGCCCGGTCGCCGTCGTGCGCCGGCTCGGCGAGCGCCGCCCCGGGGACTTGCTCCGGCGGTCGCGGGTTCGTCACGCATCTGACGCTGGGAGAGCACCATGCGGCCGACGTTCGTTCTCGGGCGGATCGCAGGGGTCCGGATCGGAGTCCACTGGAGCGTCCTGCTCATCTTCGCCGTGATCGCCCTCGGGCTCGCGGAGGGCCGCCTCCCCGAGGCTCACCCGGGCCACGCATGGCCGGTGTACTGGGTGGTCGGGCTGCTGACCGCCGTGGTCTTCTTCGTCTCCCTCCTCGCGCACGAGCTGGCTCACGCGGTCCTCGCCCGGCGCAACGGGGTCGAGGTGGACGACATCGTCCTGTGGCTGCTCGGTGGCGCGGCACGGCTCAAGGCGGAGGCGTCGAACCCGGCGGCGGAACTGCGGATCGCGTGCGTCGGCCCCCTGGTCAGCCTCGTTCTGGGAGCGCTCTTCACGCTCGCCGCATGGCTCCTCGACATGACGTCCGCGCCCGGACTGGCCGTCGAGCCGGTCGCCTGGCTCGCCGCGATCAACATCCTGCTCGCGGTCTTCAACGCGATCCCGGCCGCCCCGCTGGACGGCGGACGCCTGCTTCGGGCCTTCCTCTGGTGGCGTACGGGAGACCGGCTGCGCGCGACCGAGGGGGCGACCGCGGCCGGACGGGTTTTCGGCTGGTCGCTGATGGTGGTGGGCCTGTTGCTGTTCGTCCGGGGGGACGTCGGCGGCGGGTTGTGGCTGGCGATGATCGGCTGGTTCCTGGCCACCACCGCCACCATGGAGGGACAGCAGGCGCACCTGCGTGGGGTGCTCGCGGGCGTTCCGGTGCGACAGGCCATGACACCGGACCCGGTCACGGTCCCCGTCGGCCTCGCGGTCGCCGACTTCCTGGCCGGCCCCCGGTACCGGTACCGCCATTCGGCCTTCCCGGTGACCGCCGACGGGGCCAGGCCCGTCGGTCTCATGACGCTGGAACGGGCCAGGAAGGTGCCGGAGGACCGGCGGCACGCCGTGACGGTGGAGCAGGTCATGATGCCGCTGTCGCAGGTCACCGTCGTCGGCGCGGGCGACCCCCTGGCCGATCTGCTGCCCCGTGTCCGGCCGGGCGCAGAGCACCGGGTTCTGGTGCTCGACGAGGACAGACTGGTCGGCATCGTCTCGGCGTCGGACGTCAGCCGTACGGTCACGTGGCTGATGACGAGCGATCGTGGCGGGCGCGGCGGCCGGGGTGCGTAGTGCTCCTTCGCCGATGTGCAGAAGGCCGGCGCACGTGTGCCCCGCCCTGCCGACGGAGCAGGAGACGCCGATCCTGCAGGAGGGACGTCCACCCCTGCGTGCCCGACTCGTGCGACCGAGGAGGCGATGATGAAAGAGCCGCAGGAGGTCCGGGCGATGAACGCCACCCCTGCCCGGGCCGGACCGGACATGGAGGAGGAGCCATGGTTTCCGTGCGCATCCTGTACGCCTCCGAGCACCACTCCACACAGGAGATCGCCCCGCGGATCGGCAGGCGGCTGAGGACTCACGGTCACCGTGTCGAGGTGCGGGCACGGGACCCGGACCCCGGCGGGCCGTGGCTCCAACAGGCTGACGCGCTCGTGATGGGGAGCGCCGTTCATGACGGGGCCTGGCTGCCCTGTGCGGAAGCCGCCGTCCGAGGCGGGGCCGAGCAGTTGCGTGAACAGCCGGTGCGGATGTTCAGCGTCGGCATGTCCGCCGTTCTGCCCAAACCGCTGCGCCTGCTGGCCGACCGAGCGGAGCAGCCGCGTGTCACCGCGCTCGTCGACGTCGTCCGTCCCCGGGAGCACCGGCGGTTCTCGGGCGTGATCCGGCGTGAACACCTGGACCGGAAGGGGGTCGTGCTGTTCCGTCTGCTCGGCTGCCGTTACGGAGACCATCGGGACCGGGCGGCGGTCGAGGCATGGGCGGACGACATCGCCGGACAGCTCAACGAGCTGCCCGCACACGGTCCCCCACGGTGACCGCCCTTCCACGAACGGCCCGCCCCTGCGGAGGGCCGGATGGCCCGCACGGCGTTCGCCCGCTCACGCACTGCCTTCCGCGAGGGAGGCGAGGGCGGCGTCGAGGCGGCGTGTCGCCTCGTCCGCGATGGGGGCCATGGCGTCGACGCCGGTGAGCGTGACCATGGTGGAGGGGTCGATCGCCTGCACGATCACCTGGTCGCCGTCGGCGCGGACCACGACGTTGCAGGGCAGCAGCAGCCCGATCGAGCGGTCGGCGTCCAGGGCTCGACGGGCGAGTGGAGGGTTGCACGCTCCGAGGATCAGGTACGGCTCCATGTCGTGGTCGAGTTTCGCCTTGAGCGTGGCCTGGACGTCGATCTCGGACAGGATGCCGAAGCCCTGGTCGGCCAGCGCGCTGCGGACGGCCCCCACCGTCTCCTCGAAGTTCCCGGGCCGCTTCACGGTGCGGTCGTACGGCATGGTCTCCCCTTATCAGGTGGTCACCCGGCCCCATGGACAGGCACAAGACCATGCTCGGGCGGCGCCCCCCTTCGCGCACCTCGCCCGGTGGACCCCGGCGATCTGCCCAGGTGCCTGTGACGCCGTGTGGTGCTGCGGCTGCCGACCGGTTCCGCCCGCCCTAGCATGGAGCCCATGGGGCAGGGGGCGGGAAGCCACCGAGTTCCTCCCGCGCTGGGCGCGCGGCACGGGACTCGACGGGCGCTGCCCGCACCCCGTCACTCCTGAACGAGTGGACTGCTCTCAGTACCGACCACGGCACCGCCGAGGCGTGCCCATCGTCCCATCTGGCGCAGGGGAGTCACGTACGGCCGGAAGGGGAAGTCCCATGCCCGAGACCACCCATCACCCCGACTTCGAGCAAGCCGTCCACATCGCGAACATCTGGCTGAAAGCGGTGTCGGAAGCCCTGGGAACCGAGGACGGCCACGCCGCCCACAGAGTCCTGCGGGCCTGGCTCCACACGCTCCGTGACCGGCTCACCGTCGACGCGGCCGCCCACTTCGCCCAGGAGGCCGAGGTCACCGCCGAGGAAGTGCCCCCGGATCGCTCCCGCTGTCACCGGCGTCGTACGCGAACACGTCTCGCCCGGACACCTGGAGGCGGCACTGGAGCAACTGCCGCACGGCATCCAGACAACCCTCCTTCAGCCGACCGGCTTACCGGTGGTGTGGGTTCGCAAGGTCCAAGCGCAAGGACCGGGCATACGGCCTTCGTGCTGGAGAACGCGCAGCCCACGGCGTCGCCCAGCAGGAAGGCCCAGGCCTTGGCGTCCTCGCGCCGAGCGTGTCACGCCTCGCCAGAGGTCCGTCCTCGATGTCGAGGGTGCCGTCCGGTCGTACAGGCGGGCGACCGAAGCCCGGACCGTGGGACTGAGGAAGTGATCGTGGAACAGCAGCAGGAGGTCCTGGCACGGACGGTCGGCGCGGTGACGCGCCCCGCGGTGGTCACGGTCGACGTCGGTGAAACGGTGCTCGTGGCGTAGGAGTTGTTGCGGCGGTCGGGTTCCCGGCACCTTCCGGTGCCGGCTGAAGACGGGCGCCTCGCAGGGCTGCTGACGGCTGCCGACATCGTCGCGGCCCTCGCCGGCCACCCGGCGAGGAAGGAGCCGGCGGACCGTCGACCACAGGCCGGCACGGTGTTGCCCGGGCTGCCGCCACGGCGGGGCTACCGCGGCACGGCTGTTCCCTGACCGCCGGAGGCGACGCGCGAGGGAGGCGAGGCGTGGACGGTGCCGCCGCACGCGGTGGGTATCGCGGCGTTCCGCATACGGCGGACCTGAGTGTGGAGGCGTGGGCCCCCACCCGGGAGGAGTGTCTGGCGCAGGCGGTGCGGGGGGTCTGCGCGTCGTTCCTGGACCTGACGGGGGCAGTCGGTGTCCGCCGGCGGGACGTCGTGGTGCGGGCGGAGCGGGATGAGGACGTGCTCGTCGCGCTGTTGGACGAGGTCGTCTACCGGCTCGACACCGAGGGAGAGGTCCCGGTCGATGTGGAACTGGCCCCGGTCGACGGCGGGGTGCGGGGTGTCCTGTGGACGGTCGACACGGGCTCGCTGCCCGTGACGGGTGCCGCTCCGAAGGCGGTCACGCTGCACGGGCTGGCCATGGCCGGCGGGCCGGACGGCTGGACGTGCTCGGTGACGCTCGACGTGTGACTCCCGCAGGGGGCGGTCGCGTGGTCCCGCCTCAGCCGGATCGGCGCTTCCGCAGGAACCGGCGCAGTCGCCCCAGCGGCCAGGTGTTGAGCACGTCGTCGGGGGTGAGTCATCCCCGTTGCGGAGTGCCGACGCCGTAGCGGAGGTAAGCGAGCTGGGGGATCGAGTGGGCGTCGGTGTCGACGGCGAGCCTCATCCCGTGCCCCCTGGCGCGGAGGATGTCCTAGTCGCCCAGGTCGAGCCGGTCGGGCCGGACCGCGTCTCCCGGTCCAGGAACCGGGTGCTCGCCGCCCTCCCGGATGCGCGAAGCCCCGACACCGAGGGTGTACTGGAAGGGGGAAGGGACCACGGCATGGACATCACCCTGCTGGAAGAGACACCTGCCCGATTCCGCATCGAGCGGCAGGACCCGATGCGCGTCCCCGGCGTCGTCTTCGCGACGCGGGCGCTGCTGCCACAGGCGGCCGGGGACAAGGCTCTGGAGCAGGTCGCGAACGTGGCGACCCTGCCCGGTATCGTCCGCGCGTCGTACGCCATGCCCGACGTGCACTGGGGGTACGGCTTCCCGATCGGCGGCGTGGCCGCCACGGACGTCGACAACGGCGGCGTGATCTCGCCCGGCGGCGTCGGGTTCGACATCTCCTGCGGAGTCCGGCTGCTCGCCGCCGGCATCGACCGCGACCCCCTGGCCCCCCGGATACGGCGTCTGATGGACATCCTCGGCGACACCGTGCCGCGCGGCCTGGGACCCGGCGGACTGTGGAAGCTGTCCGGGCGCTCCCAGCTGGAGGAACTCATGGCCGGCGGAGCCGCGTACGCGGTCGAGCACGGCCGGGGAGTTCCCCGGGACCTGGAGCGCTGCGAGGACCGGGGGACGCTGGCGGGAGCGGATCCGTCGCAGGTCGGTCAGCGTGCGGTGGACCGGGGGCTGCGGCAGGTGGGGAGCCTGGGGTCGGCCAACCACTTCCTGGAGGTGCAGGCCGTGGACCGGGTGTACGACGTGCCGACGGCGACTGCCTTCGGCCTGCACGCCGGTCAGGTGTGCGTCATGATCCACTGTGGTTCGCGCGGCCTGGGGCACCAGGTGTGCAGCGACCACGTCCGGGTGATGGACCAGTCCCTGCGCTCCTTCGGTATCGAGCTGCCGGACCGGCAGCTGGCCTGCGCGCCCGTCGTCTCCATGCCGGGCCGCGCCTACCTCGGGGCGATGGCGGCCGCCGCCAACTACGGGCGCGTCAACCGGCAGTTGCTCACCGAGGCCGCGCGCCACGCCTTCACCGTCGCCGCCGGGGCGGACCTCGACCTCGTCTACGACGTCTCCCACAACATGGCGAAGATCGAGACCCACGACGTGGACGGGGTACGGCGCCGACTGTGCGTCCACCGCAAGGGCGCCACCCGGGCCCTGCCGCCCGGCCACCCGGACCTGCCCGACGACCTGGCGGAGGCCGGGCAACCGGTCCTGGTTCCGGGCACGATGGGCACCGCCTCGTACGTGATGGCCGGCACCGCCGGCAACGACGCCTTCTGGTCCTCCGCCCACGGCGCGGGCCGGGTCTGGAGCCGCCACCAGGCGCTGCGCCGGGTCCGAGGCGAGGAACTGCACGAGGAGCTGGAATCCCACGGCATCGCCGTCCGGCCGCTCTCGTGGCGGGCGCTCGCCGAGGAAGCGCCCGACGCCTACAAGGACGTCGACGCCGTGGCCGCCGCCACGGAGGGCGCGGGGCTCGCCCGGCTGGTCGCCCGTCTGGTGCCACTTGGGGTGGTCAAGGGATGAACGGCCGGGGACGCATGGTCAGGCCTTGCGTGAACGGGTGTCTGCGGAGGGCGGCCCGGGTGGTTCCTCGAGCACGCTCCAGGCGACCGGTCCCAGGAGGTCGGCCAACCGCTGAAAGACGTCGATGAGCATGTCGTCCACGGTGAGGACGCCCACGACCCGGTGGTCCTCCAGGACGGGCAGGCGCCGGACGCCTGCCGTGCGGAAGGTCCGGTAGGCCGCATGGATGTCGTCGGCGACGTTCACCGTGATCACGGGTGAGGCCATCACCGAGTCGATCGCCTCGCTCGCGTCGAGGCCGCTGTCGAGGGCGGCCAGCGCGAGGTCGCGGTCGGTGACGATGCCGCGCAGGGCGCCGCCCTCGGTGACGATCACGGAACCGACCCCGTACTCGGCCATCTCTCGGGCGACTTGCCTCAGCGGTGTTCCTGTGGGAACGGACACCGCCGGATGGCTCATCGCTTCGGAGACCTTCATCGCCCTGGGTCCTACAGCCCTTGGGACAGGAGCAGTTCGTGCGCCAGCCGGGCGCCGTGTGCCGCTTGCCTCTCCCGTTCGACGTCCTCCGAGGGGATCTCCTCCAGCCCTTCGGCCAGCGCTTTGACGGCCTGTGCCCGGACCTGCACCTGGGTCTCCAGGATGCGCAGCCTCTCGTGCTCGTTCGGGGCGGTGTTCTCGGTCATCACGGTTCGCCTTTCTGCCGGGGGAGAGGGGAGCGGAGGCTCCCGGGTGCGGGGTGGGTCGTGCCGTGGGCCTGGTCGGGGTCGCTCGCAGCGGTGTGTTCGCTGCTAGGGCCTGTTTCAGAAG
>NZ_MWIG01000461.1:0-10450 GCF_002156145.1 Streptomyces sp. NRRL B-24572
GTGCGCCGGGCCGGGGGCAGCTGCGTCCGGTCGTCCGTCAGGCCGGGGTGCGGGCTCCCCTCGCGCGCCGGCGCAGACGGACCGCGCCTCCCGCGACGGCTCCGGCGAGCAGGAGGCCGCCGCCCGCGGCGAGCGGGACGCGCAGGGAGTCCGTACCGGCTTCCGCGGCGGTCGCGGCGGAGCCGGCGGCGGCCACGGCCGCGGTTCCGGCAGGGGCGGCGGCGGTTCCGGCGGGGCGGGACGCCACGGCGGTCCCGGCGGAACCCACGGCGCGGGCCGCCCAGCCGAAGCCGGCCTCGACGCCGCCGTGGGGCCGGCCGGAGATGCGGTACGTGACGGTCTTCTTGATCCGCGGCGGGCACTTCAGGGTGATGGTGTCCGTACCGGAGGCGTCGTCCGGGACGACGAACTCGCCCACCAGGACGCCCTTCCGGTCGCCCGGCAGCAGATGGAACTTGCCGCCCGCCTCCGACTCCCCCTTGCCGTAGGTCTCCTTCCCGCAGGCGGTGGTGCTGACGGTGACGGTGGTGCCGGGGGCCGCGTTCTGCGGGGTGATCCGGACTTCGGGGTCCTCGGCGGCGGCGAGAGCCGAGGGGGCGGACAGGACGACGGCACCGACGATCAGGCTGACCTGCAGACCGATACGTGCGCGACGCATGCTTTCTCCTTCGGTGGAGCTTTCCGGCCGGCTCCATAGCGCGGCACCCGTGCTGTGCTCCGTGCACGAGGCAAAGGCCGGTGTGCGCCCCCCGCAACCGGGGGAGCACGTTCGGCCGCCCTCCGGCCGGGCTCACGCACACCACCGCCCGGACCCGTGACAGCAGGTCACCGCGGTGGAGGTGCGTCCCTACGGGTGATCCCACCGGGCACGCGAACGGACCAGTGCCCGTACGGCCCCGCGGCAGGGGCCCTCGGTCGGCCCCGGCCCACCCGGGGGATCAGCGGTGGCGGGCCGGAACCCGCGCTCATAACTTCGCGATATGACGAAACGACAGATCGCCCTCCTGGCGTGCACCGCGGCCCTCACGGCCTCGGGACTCGGCGCCGCCGCACCGTCGGCCGGCAGCTGGTCGGTGCACCGCGTGAAACCGGGCGAATCGATCCAGCAGGCCGTGGACTCCGCGCGCCCCGGCGACACGATCGTCCTCGCCCCGGGCACGTACCGCGAGAGCGTCCACATCACCACCTCGAACCTGACGCTCCGCGGTTCGACCGTCTTCCCCACCGTCATCGTGCCCGCCGCCACCCCCGGCACCGACACGTGCGCCCAGGCGGGCAACGGCATCTGTGTCACCGGCACCGCGGACCGTCCCGTCGAGAACGTGACCGTGCGCTCGCTGACCCTCCGCGGCTTCGCCAAGAACGGCCTGTGGGCCAAGTGGACCGACCGCCTGGAGGTCCAGCGGGTCACCGCCGAGTCCAACGGCACCTGGGGCATCGCCCAAGAGCGTTCCGTACGCGGCGTGTTGCGCCACAACACCGCCCGGAACAACGGGGACGCCGGCCTGTTCCTGGCCAACACCGTCACCGAGGAGGGAGGAGCCACCGACACCGACGGCACGGTCGTCAGCGGCAACCGCGTGTCCGGCAACCGGATCGGCATCACCGTGCGGCGCCTGCGGAACCTGACCGTCGACCACAACGAGGCCACGGGCAACTGCGCCGCCGTGTTCGTGGTCGGCGACGAGTCGACGCCGCGCGCCGGGGCGATGACCCTGCGCCAGAACGACATCCACGAGAACAACAAGCTGTGCCCGAAGACCCCTCGCCTGCCCTTCCTCCAGGGCTCGGGCATCGTGGTCACCGGCGCCGAGGACACCGTCGTCGCGCACAACCGGGTCGAGGACAACGTGGGCAGCTCGCCGCTGTCCGGCGGCATCGTGCTCTTCAAGAGCTTCGTGGGCGTCCCCAACGAGCGGATCGAGATCCACGACAACGTGGTGCTGCGCAACGGCACCGCCGACCTGGCGAACCGGGACGTCGGCAAGACCAACACCTTCCGCCACAACACCTGCGGCGTCTCCGAGCCCGCGGGCATGTGCTGACCTCCCCCCTCCCCCACCCCTACGGCACGACAGCAAAGGCAAGGCGAAACAGATGACGACCGTCGATTCCGCTCCCCCGCCGCCCATGCGGCTGCGAGAACTCGTCTTCGGCGCGGCGTGCGCCGCCGCCGTGCGCGCGGCCGCCCGCCTGGGCGTGGCCGACGCGCTGGGAGACGCGCCCATGACCGTGGAGGACCTCGCGGCCGCGGTGAAGACCGAACCGCGCACCCTGCGACGCCTGCTGCGCGCCCTGTCCTGCCAGGGCGTCTTCACCGAGCAGCCCGACGGCACCTTCGCCCACACGGAGATGTCCCGGCTGCTGCGCGAGGACGACCCGCACAGCCTGCGCTACATCGCGCTGTGGTGCACCGAGCCCTGGACCTGGGACGTCTGGCCCAAGCTCGACGAGGCCGTGCGCTCCGGCCGCAACGTCTTCGAGGACGTGTACGAGCGGGAGTTCTTCTCGTACCTCAACGAGGACGCGCCCGAGTCCGCGTACGTGTTCAACCGGGCCATGACCACGTCGAGCAGGCAGTCGGCCGAGGACGTCGCCGAACTGCTCGATCTGCGAGGGGCGTCCTCGGTCGCGGACATCGGCGGCGGTCAGGGCCACGTCCTGGCGAGCCTCCTGGAGAAGCACCCCTCGCTCCACGGCACGCTGCTCGACCTGCCGGCGGTGGTCGGCAACGCCGATCCGCGGCTGCGGGAGAACGGCTCGCTGGCCTCCCGCGTGCGCATCGTGCCCGGTGACTGCCGGGAGGACATCCCGGTGCGGGCCGACGTCTACATCATCAAGAACATCCTGGAGTGGGACGACGACAGCACCCGCAGGTGCCTGGCGAACGTCCGGAAGGCCGCGCAGCCCGGCGCCCGCGTCGTCGTCATCGAGAACCTCGTGGACGACACCCCGTCGATGAGGTTCACGACGGCCATGGACCTGCTGCTGCTGCTCAACGTCGGCGGCGCGAAGCACACCCGGCAGAGCATGGTGGAACGGCTCACGGACGCCGGGCTCGTCATCGGCGAGATCCGTCCGGTCAACGCGTACCTGCACGCCTTCGAGTGCACCGTGCCCGGCTGATCCGTCCGGCCGGAAAACTCGGGCCGCCCGCTCCGCGTCTGTCGCGGGGCGGGCGGCCTCGGGTTTCACCGGGTTCCCGGCTCAGGAGCCGGCGTCACGCTCCCAGCGGTAGAAGCAGTGCGCCATGGCGTCCTTGGGGCTGCGCCAGGTCGTCGGGTCGTACGCGCTGACGTACGCCGAAAGACGCTCACTGACGCCGCGGAACTCGGGGTGTCCGGCCAGCCTGGCGACGTTGGGCGCCGGGTCCTGCTCGGACTCGATCAGGTGCAGATAGACGTCGCCGAACTGGAACAGGCTGCGCCGGGCGACCCCGACCAGGTGCGGCAGCTCGCCGCGGTCGGAGTCGGCGAACACGTCCGCGATCGCGGGCGCCGAGCCGGGCGCCATGCGGGCGACGATCAGTGCGTGGTGCATCGGTTTCCTTTCTGGGCCGTCAGGCCGGCGTGACCGGCGCGGTCCGGCGCTCGCGCGCGGCCTCGACGACACGGTCCCGGATGAGGGCCATCTGGACGCGGGAGTTGCGGTTGATGTTGTCCGTCATCCAGGCGTCGTCGACGGGGGCGTCGGGCTTCATCGCGAAGTCCTGGACCCAGCGCATCTGGACGCCGCCGGGCAGCTCCGTGTACTCCCAGGCGATGTTCATGTGCGCGAACGGGCCGGTCTCGACGCGGTGGGCCCGTACCTTCCGGTTCACGCGGTCGACGGTGCGCTCCGACACCCAGCTCCAGACCTTCCCGTTCTCGTCCGGGTGCATGGTCAGGCGGAACCTGGTGGTGTCGCCCTCCCGTTCGAGGACTTCGACGGATGCGTACTCGCTGAAGAGCCGGGGCCAGTTCTCGATGTCGTTGGTGATGTCCCAGACGAGGTCGAGAGGGGCGTCGATGGTGATGCTGTTGTCGGTGTGTCCGGACACGTCAGACTCCTGCGAGGGCGTTGTTGACGAGGGCGATGAACTCGGCCGGCGTCTTGCAGCGTTCGGCGTCGGTGGGCAGCGCCACGCCGTGCCGGTTCTCCAGCTCGCCGACGATGCCGAGCAGGCCGAGCGAGTCGACGCCGAGGCCGCTGAAGGGGGTCTCGGGGGACGCTTCGAGCTGGGTGGGGTCGACGGTGACGCCGGCCGACTGCTTCATCAGCGTGGCCAGTTCGCCGAAGGTGAGTCCGGTGGTGATCATCTGTTTCTCCTTCCTCGCCCGGTCTAGCGGGCGAGTCCGCCACCGCGGCGCACGACGAGCGCCGCGTTGGATCCCATGAGTCCCCTGCTGAGGACGAGGGCCGTGCGCAGCTCGGCGGGCCGGGCTGCGGACATGACCACGTCGAGGTCGCAGTCGATGTCGAACACGTTGGGGGTCGGGGGCACCAGGCCGTGCTCCATGGCGAGCACGGCGGCCGCGGTGTCCAGTACGGGTGCCCCGCAGTAGGCCCGGCCGTAGCCGGTCTTGGGGGCCGTCACGGGGACGCGCGTGGCGTGCGCGCCCAGGGCGTCGGCGATCGCCAGGGCCTCGGCGCGGTCCGCCTCCGGTACGCCGAGGGCGTCGGGGAAGACGACGTCGATCTCCTCCGGGGCGCAGTCGGCCTCGTCGAGGGCGACCCGGATGGCGCGGGCGAGTCCCTCCCGGGACTCGTTCCAGCGTGAGGCGCCGGTGAAGGTGGCGCCGTGTCCTGCGATGGTGGCCCGTACGGTCGCGCCCCGTTCGAGGGCGCGGGTCTCGTCCTCGACGACGAGCATGCCGCCGCCCTCGGCGGGGACGAAGCCGCAGGCCTTCGCCGTGAAGGGGCGGTAGGCGCGGTCCGGGTCGTCGACGGTGCTGAGCTCCGGATAGCCGAGCTGGCACACCATCGAGTACGGGGCGAGGGGCGCCTCCGCGGCTCCGACGACGACCGCGCCGGTCCCCCGCCGGACGGCGCGGGCCGCGTGGGCGAGGGAGTCCAGGCCGCCGGCCTCGTCGCTGGCGACCACCCCGCACGGGCCCTTGAAGCCGTGCCGGATGGAGATCTGGCCGGTGCTCGCGGCGTAGAACCAGGCGATGGACTGGTACGGGCCGACGAACTTGGAGCCCTGTCCCCACAGTTTCTGCAGCTCGCGCTGGCCGAACTCGCCGCCGCCCGATCCCGCGGCGGTGACGACGCCGATGGAGAAGGGCTCCTCGGGTCCTTCGTCGTGGCCGAGGCCGGCCTCGTCGAGGGCGAGGGAGGCCGCCGCCATGGCGTAGTGGGTGAACCGGTCGGTCTGGACGAGGAAGCGCTCGTCGATGAGGGCCGAGGCGTCGAAGCCCTCGACCTGGCCCGCGACCTTGAGGGGCAGGTTTTCACAGCCCTCGCGGGTGATCCGGCCGAGAACGCCGAGGCCTTCCCGTACGGACTTCCAGTAGGCGTCGGTACGCAGTCCGTTGGGGGCGATCACACCGATGCCGGTGACGACCGCCCGCGGCGACCGCTGTGTGCTCATCGTGTCCTCCCGCCCGGCCCGGTCAGGAGCACGGCGGACTGGAAACCGCCGAAGCCGCTGCCGACGGAGAGCACGTTCCTCAGCTTCCGGGGGCGGGCGGTGCGCGGCACGTAGTCCAGGTCGCACTCGGGGTCGGGGATCTCGTAGTTGGCGGTCGGGGGCACCACCTGGTGCTGCAGGGCGAGCACGCAGGCGGCGACCTCTATCGCGCCGATCGCCCCGAGCGAGTGGCCCACCATGGATTTGATGGAGCTCATGGGCGTGTCGTACGCGTGGGAGCCCAGGGACCGCTTGACGGCGGCGGTCTCGTGCCGGTCGTTCTGGCGGGTTCCCGAGCCGTGCGCGTTGACGTAGTCGATCGACGTGGGGTCGAGCCTGGCCTGGTTGAGCGCGGTGTCGATCGCCCGGGCCATCTCGAGTCCCTCACCGGTCAGACCGGTCATGTGGTAGGCGTTGCCGTAGGTGGCGTAGCCGCTGATCTCGCAGTAGATGTGCGCGTCCCGGGCCCTGGCGTGCTCGTACTCCTCCAGGACGAGGACCGCCGCGCCCTCTCCCATGACGAAGCCGTTGCGGCGGTTGTCGAAGGGCTTGGAGGCGTGCTCGGGGTCGTCGTTGTCGGGGGACGTGGCCTTGATGGCGTCGAAGCAGGCCATGGTGATCGGGGAGATCGGCGAGTCCGACGCCCCGGCTATGACGACGTCCGCCCGGCCCTCCTCGATGGTGTGGAAGGCGTAGCCGACGGCGTCGAGGCCGGAGGTGCAGCCGGTGGAGACGGTCTGCACCGGGCCGCGGGCCCCGAACTGTTCGGCGACCACCGCGGCGAGCGTGCTGGGCGAGAACGCCAGGTGCAGCTTCGGGTCGGCGGCGCGGTGGTCCACGTCCCACCGCTGTCCGCCCGCGCTGACCCGCACGTAGTCGTGTTCCAGGCGGGTGGTGCCGCCGACGGCGCTGCCGAGGCTGACGCCGACGCGCCAGGAGTCCTCGCCGGCGGTGTCGAGCCCGGAGTCGCGTACGGCCTCTCCGGCGGCGACGGCGGCGAACTGGACGTACCGGTCGGCGTGTTGGACCAGGTCCGGTGGCAGACCGTGGGCGTACGGGTCGAAGTCGCACTCGGCGGCTATGCGGGAACGCAGTCCGACCGGGTCGAACAGGGTGATCCCGCGGGTCGCCGTACGTCCCTGGGCCAGGAGGTCCCAGAATGCCGCCGTTCCGGCGCCGCCCGGGGCGACCACGCCGATGCCGGTGACGGCCACGCGGCGGGTCACTCGAGGGCCCCCTCGACGGCCCTCTCCGCGGCCTCCTCGGCGGTCTCCGTGTCGACGTGGCCGAGGCTCGGGTGCGGGGCGAGCGGCCCCAGGTGGAAGACCATGCGGGCCTCCACGTCGCCGACGTTGCGGAAGCGGTGCCGGACGCCGATGGGGATCAGGAGGCCCTGGTCGGGGACGAGCGGGTGCGTCTCGCCGTCCAGGTCCACTTCGAACCGGCCCGAGACGACGTACACGAACTCCTCGGAGTACGGGTGGTAGTGCTCGGCGATGCGCTCGCCCGGCTGGGCGATGGCCATCCCCATGAAGCCGCTGGTCGACTTCACCGTGGCGGGCGTGAGCATGGCCCGCACGTCACCCCCGCGTCTGCGGTTGGGCTCCGTGTCGCTCAGGTTCACGATGAGCCGAGTCTGCTCGAGCATGGTTGATACCTCCGAGTGTTGCGATGAGATGTGACGGACGGTCGGGGCCGGTGGCCGGGGCCGGTCTCCCGGGAGCGGTACGGCCGGTGGCCCCGGTGCCGTCCTCTCAGGAGTCGGCCGCGCGGCGGTCGGTGACGGGCAGCATGTCGGCGTGCGACAGGAGCCGGTTGAGGTTGCGTTCGTTGTCCAGGGACCCCTCGACGCCGATCGCGGCGCCGTCGAGGAGGCGCTCCAGGACCTTGGCCTTCCTGGCGCCCTTGACGCCGAGGGCGGCGACGGGGTCGAGGTCCAGTTCGCCCTCGACGTCCACGAGCCGCACCACGACGTCGTCGCGCTGGAAGACGGTGCTGCCGTACACGGGGCTGTCGGGGTCGACCGCCGCCTCGGCGTCCTGCTGGGCGAGCAGCCGGGCCAGGTCCGTGCCGCGGCCCTCCTTGGCCGGGTAGTACAGGGCGTGGCGCCGCAGGCCGGCCGGCTCGGGCCGGGCGGAGACCACGTGGTGCACGGCGGGGAGGGCCGCCCGGGTGAAGAAGACGCGGGCCGACTCGGGGTCGGTGAGGTCCCGGTCCTGCTCCAGGTAGGGGTTGATGGCCTCCTCGACGGCCCGGACCCCGGGCTGCCGGGCGACGTGCCGCAGGGCGGACAGGAGGTCGCCCTCCACCTCGACGGCCCGTACGACGCGGTTGCCGTGCATGAACAGCGAGGTGCGGCGAAGACGGGTGTTCTCGTCGACCTGGGCCTCGGGCGACTCGTAGCCCGCCAGGAGCTCGGCGACCTTCGACTCGGAGCCGGGCTTGACGGTGAAGGTGAGCGCGTGGCGGGTCACTCCGTCGCCCACGCGGGCCGCCACCTGCTCGCCCGCGGCCGTCTCCGGTGTGAGGGGCCGCTGTGCGCCGGTCTCCCGGAGGATGCTGTAGCGCATGGACCGGGTGTCCCGGACGCAGCTGTGCATGGGCTTGACCATCTCGACGTGTTCCTCGCTGTTCACCCAGGCGAGGAAGGGCGGGGCGCTCTCCCACTCACTGGTGATGAGCCACTGCGAAGGGTTCTCGATGGACTGGCAGAGCTGGTCGCTGATGTGGCCGGGGACGCCGGCCACCTGCTTGCGCATGACCTCGTACGCTTCGAGGAACTGCTGCTGGGCCCCGTCGTACAGGTCGAGCAGCAGGATCACCCGCAGCCTGGACCCGTCGAACACCGACTGCGATATGCGTGCCCTGCTGGTCGTCGTGCTGGTCATACGGCGCACCTCATTTCTCGTCTGCGGGAGCGGGGAAGGACCGCCGGGCCGACAGGGCCGGGGTCGTCATGTACCGAACGTTGGCTCGGGCGCACGTTCTACGCGAGTCCCACGGGGCGGATGAGTGAACCGCGCGTCATTCGGGTGCCCTCCGCGCACGGTCCGGGGCTCGGGAGGGCAGGCATGTGCATCCCATCCCCGACCCGCGTCACCGGTGACGCTGGAGGCCATCGATGAACCGAAGCGAAGCGACCGGTGAGAACGGACACCGGACGCCCGTCCTCATCGTGGGCGGCTCTCTGGTGGGCCTGTCCACCTCGCTCTTCCTGGGACGTCTCGGCGTGCCGCACACGCTCGTCGAGCGCCACGCGGGCACCTCGGTCCACCCGCGCGGACGCGGGAACAACGTGCGGACGATGGAGGTCTTCCGCAGCGCCGGTGTCCGCGAGCGCATCCACGAGGCCGCGAAGATCCTGTCGGCGAACAACGGGATCCTGCAGACGCCGACCCTGGTGGGCGATGCCGGCGAATGGCTGTTCCGGCACATCGACCCGGGCGGCGGCCTGGCGCGCTTCAGCCCCGCCGAATGGTGCCTGTGCAGCCAGAACGATCTCGAACCGGTGCTGCTGCGGAGCGCGCGGGAGCTGGGCGGGGACCTGCGGTACTCGACCGAGCTGATGTCGTTCGAGCAGGACGCCGAAGGGGTGACCGCGCGGGTCAAGAGCCGGGAGACCGGCGAGCACACCACCATCCGGGCGGACTACCTCGTCGCGGCGGACGGCCCGCGCAGCCCCATCCGCGAGCAGCTCGGCATCGGGCAGACCGGCCCGGGCGACCTGTTCCACAACGTGAGCATCACGTTCGAGTCCCGTGATCTGGCGGCGATCGTCGGCGACCGGCGCTTCATCGTCTGCTACCTCACGAGCCCGGAGGGCGACGGGGCCCTCCTGCCGGTGGACAACGCCGAGCGGTGGGTCTTCCACGCCCCCTGGCATCCCGAACACGGCGAAACGCTCGAGGAGTTCACCGACGAGCGGTGCAGGGAACACATCCGGCGCGCCGTGGGCGTACCGGATCTGCACGTGGAGATCACGGGCAGGGCCCCGTGGCACGCGGCCGAGCGGATCGCCGAGCGGTACGCGGACGGGCGGGTGTTCCTCGCCGGCGACTCGGCCCACGAGATGCCGCCCACGGGGGCCTTCGGCTCCAACACCGGCATCCAGGACGCGCACAACCTCGCCTGGAAGCTCTCGGCGGTACTCGGCGGCTGGGCCGGACCCGACCTGCTCGCCTCGTACGACGCGGAGCGCCGGCCCGTCGCGGAGGCGACGAGCGCCCGCGCCTCGTCGCGTTCGGTCGAGCACAGCCACCCCGGGTACGCCCCCGGGCCGGGCGCGGGCGGGAAGCGGGGCGGGATCCTCAACGTCGCACTCGGCTACCGCTATCCGCGGGGCGCGGTCCTGGGCGCGGACCCGGCGGTGCCGGTCGTGCCGGACGGGCTCCTTCTGACGGGCGAGCCGGGCAGCCGGGCGCCGCATCTGTGGCTGGACCGCGCGGGCGGGCGGATCTCCACCCTGGACCTGTACGAGCGGCACCCGGTGCTGCTGAGTTCGGCGGGGGCCATCGGCAGCTGGCACACCGCGGCCGCGCACGTCGCCGAGCGCCTGGCGGTGCCCCTCGACTCGTACCGGATCGGCGACGGGCCGGACGCAGAGCTCTCCACCGTGGACGGCGAGAACTGGGCGGAGGCCCACGGCGTCACGGCGGACGGCGCGGTGCTGGTCCGTCCGGACGGATTCGTCGCCTGGCGGTCCGAGGGCACGTCGGAGGACCCGGAATCGGCGCTGCGGGCGGCCCTCACGGCCGTACTCGGCCTGGACTCCCGGCCCGACGCCCGCTGAGCCGGGCGGGGCGGTCCGCGCACCTCGGGGCGGGGCGGTCCGCGCACCTC